>NZ_BMOD01000003.1:265866-376629 GCF_014646895.1 Deinococcus roseus | reverse complement strand
CGGTGGCGCGTCCAATTCTGCGCACGAGATCAAAGTCCCTGGTGGCTCCCAGGGCGTTGTTGTGGGGGAAGAGGGTGGCGCCGATCATGTTGTTGTGGCCGTGGACGGCATCCACGCCGTAGATGAGGGGAATCTGGAGTCGGGAGTGTTGTGCTTCTTCCAGGAAGCCCTCGACCATGTCCCGCCAGTTTTGGGGGTTGTTTTCGGTAGGGTTTCCGCCGCCGCCTGAGAGGACGGATCCGAGGCTGTATCTGGCGATGTCGCCTTTCTTGACGCTGTTCTTTTCGGGCTGGGTCATCTGCCCGATTTTTTCAGCAAGGCTCATTTCTGACAGCAGGTTCTGGACAAAGGGATGGGGGGTGCTCTTCTGGTTCATGGTGCTCCTAGGAGGATACTTTAGCGGTACAAGTATATGGTACGCCTGTTTGAGGGGGAAGCATGTGACTTTGTTCTAGGGTGGTCTGTCGAAACGATTCGATGATAGCATGTTCACCCCCTGAACAAAAGGCCCTTTTCCCTGATCCCGGTTCAGATCTGGCAGAAGTTCAGACAAATTGGGCAAAGGTTTTCAGTGTCTGGCACATGAAGCGCTTCCAGTTCGTAAAGCAACAACACAGGGCAGGACCATTGCCCTACCGTCCTCCCCTACCCTGAAAAGATGGATTCACTTCAAATCAAATTTGCTCAGGTTCGGGACCTGCAGCTGCAATACCTGCAGTGGAGCACCACAGGGACACCCCTGCTGTGGCTTCCGGGCCTGGGGCACACCGCCCACATTTTCAGAGACATTGCTCCCGTTTTTGCACAGCGGTTTCAGGTGCTGGCCCTTTCCCGCAGAGGGCACGGAAAATCCGAAGCTCCGGCGAACCACGATTACACCCCGCAAAGACTGGCAGATGACCTGCTGGAATTCCTCAACGTTCTGGAACTGCAAGATGTGATTCTGGTGGGCCATTCCATTGCAGGAAATGAGATGACCCTGGCCGCCTCACAACAGCCAGAGCGTTTCAAAGCCCTGGTTTATCTGGATGCGGCCTACAACCGCAGTGGCGTTCTGAAACGCATGCAGCAAGATGCAGAGCACAACAGCAATGCCAGTCGCCCTCAGCCCCACACCTTGCAAGGATTTCGGGAAGACCTGCAGGCACAGTACGGTTGCTGGACCCCTGCTCTGGAAGCAGACCTGCAGGACATGCTGATTCAGGACCAGGGAAGGTTGCGCCTGAGGGAAGGTCCTTCCAGACTCTTTGCCGCCACAGACAGCCATGTGCCAGATTACCGCAGCATCCGCTGTCCTGCTCTGGCGATTTATGGCCTGCTGGAAGAAAAAGAGGATGCTTTGACCCGGAAGGTGATGCTTCCCTGGCAACAGGAATCCATGGCACAGTTTGCCAGAGAATGTCCTCTGGGGCAGGTCATCCGCTGGAACACCGATCACCATTTCTTTCTGACTGAGCCTCAAAAAACCGTGCAGTGCCTGCAGGATTTTCTGGGCACCTTGCAGTGAAGAAGCCATGTCGCTTTTTCACAAGCCTTCTGCAGCAAGTTTAAGGGAAACTGGAGGGTTGAAGCTTCAATTTTTCGCAGCATCCGCCAGCCGAATCCCCCGAATCGGCAGCAGGCAGATCAGGCGCATCCCGATGCACAGCAGGAAATACACCAGATAATGCTCCTGCACATGCAGCCCTTGCAGCAGGGACACCACACCCCCGGCCACCAGTCCCATGCTGAACGCTGCTGCTCCAGACAGCAGGTTGCCTGAAGACAGGTAAGGCAGGCGGTTTCCAGGCTGTGTTTTCTGCATGGCCAGATTGAAGATGGTCAGGTTGGCTGCGCTGTAAATCACGGCTTCCAGCACCGCCAGCAGCCACACCAGGGCCGTCCAGTGGGTCTGGTAAATCACCATCAGGGTGAGGGGAATCAGGAAAGCGCTGCACAGGGCCGCCATTTTGAGCACCAGGGTGTTGGGGATGCGGTCCACGACCTTTCCGATCTGGTAATTGACCAGCAGGCCCACCGCAGCGGTCAGGGCTGTGTAAAGGCCCACCTGGGTCATGGTGAAATGCATTTCTTTCAGGAAGTACGGAACCAGCATGACCGTGCAGAACGCCTGCGCACCGCCCCACACCGTCATGAAGCGCAGGAACGGTGCAAAATTCGCGTCTCTGAGGGGGGTCATCAGCACATCTTTGAAGGTCAGTCTGGGGGCACTGGGGTAAGGATCGTGGTACATCAGGTACATCACTGTGGAGACCATCGACAGCACGAAAGCCGCCCCAAACAGCACTGCATAATTGCTGGGAGGAACCAGATGGTCAATCACCAGACCGCCCAGCAATGCCGCTGAGGTGGCGCACATTCCCATCAGGCCGTTGCGCATTCCGAAATAGCGGCCCCGGATCACACCAGGGACAACATCCCCCATGATCCCGCTCCAGATGGTACCTGCTGCAGACTGGAAGATGTTGGTGATGGCCAGTCCCATCAAAAGCCAGATGACTTTCTGGGGATCAGGAACATCTGTAAAAAGCAGAACCAGGGGCAAAATGCCCACCAGTCTGCCCACCAGTCCGAGGTAAAACATCAGGCGTTTGCGTTTCTTGACCTGCGACACCCACCATGCGGTGACCGGGCCGCTGAGCTGGGCCAGAAAGGGAATGCTGCCTGCAAAAGCCAGCTCTGCACTGCTGGCCCCCAGGTGCCCCAGGTGCCCGATGAAGATGGGACCCAGCATCCAGGTGGCGTAAATTTGCCAGATGCAGCCTTCCCACACGGAAAGTTTGAGGGTGTTCAGTTTTTGTGGGTCGCGGATTTCGGCATAAAGGGATTGCATGAAAGGTCCTCTGAAAGCAAGGCGAAAGGCAGCAGGCCACAGAGGGCTGCCAGGGGCAAAATGGAGGAGGGCAAAGGAAGCCAGGATGGCCCTCATGGACCATCCAGATGCTTCAGTATGGTGGGTCATGAACAGCGGGTCAAGGAAGATCCTTCACAATGTTCAACCCGAAAAAAACGCTCACGAAAAACCCTGTTCCCATCTTGCTTTTTTTCTGTGCAGGAAAGATGTGAAAAACTTTTCATTGCTCAGTACAATTTTTTCAGGGTTGTGACAATACTTTCAAATTCAGCGTTCAGACAGAAGCAGGAGCAAGCCTGTTCAGCGTTGCAAAGTCTTCATCCGAGAGGTCCAGACGGGCTGCACCCAGGTTCTCTTCCAGGTGCTTCAGGCTGGAGGTTCCAGGAATCGGGAGCATCACCTTCGATCGTTTGAGCAGCCAGGCCAGGGCCACCTGGGAGGGGGTGGCATTCAACTTCTGGGCGATGGTGCTCAGCACCTCCAGATGACCTCCAGCAATGGGCCTCCAGGGAATGAAGCCAATGCCGTGCTGCTCACAGTGGTTCAGCACCGCCTCGTGGTTGCGGTCGGTCAGGTTGTACAGGTTCTGCACGGTGGCCACAGGGAGCACGTTCTGGGCGGCCTGCAATTCCTCGATGCTCACCTCTGAGAGCCCAAAGAAACGGATTTTGCCTTCCTGCTGCATGTCCCGGATCACGCCGAACTGTTCGTCTCTGGGGACCCTGGGGTCAATGCGGTGCAGTTGCCAGAGGTCGATGCACTCCAGCCTGAGGCGCATCAGGCTCATTTCCACGCACTGGCGCAGGTACTCGGGGCGACCCACCGGAACCCAGCGGTCTGGTCCCTGGCGGGTGTGTGCCCCTTTGGTGGCAATCACCAGATTGCTGGCGTAGGGGTAAAGGGCCTCACGGATCTGTTCCTCGTTGACGTGTGGACCGTAAGCATCTGCAGTGTCGATGAAATTGACACCCAGTTCCACCACCCGTCTGAGCACCTTCAGGGCGTTTTCGGGATCCCTGGGAGGACCCCAGATGCCCGGTCCGGTCAGGCGCATCGCCCCGAAGCCCAGACGGTGGATGTCCAGTTCTCCGCCAATTTTGAAGGTGCCACTGGATGCAGCGTTCAGTGTGTTGGTGTCTGTGTTGGTGTCTGTGTTGGTCTGAGTCATGCTGTCTCCCAAGTGGTGCAGAAAATCAGAAAATGCCTTTCGCCTGAGGTGCTTTTTGCAGGATGCCCCGCTGTTCGCCCACAAAATCCCGGTACCACTTCGCGCTGTCTTTGAGGGTGCGTTGCTGGGTGTCGTAATCCACATGCACGATCCCAAAGCGCTTGGCATATCCAAAGGCCCATTCAAAGTTGTCCAGCAAAGACCATTCAAAATAGCCGCTCACAGGCACCCCCTCTGCAATGGCCCTTTGCAGGTGGTGAAGATGGTCCTGCAGGAAGCGCACCCGCTCAGCATCGTGCACCTGACCATTGACCAGCTCGTCTTTGAAAGCCGCTCCGTTTTCGGTGATGTAATACTTCGGAACGGGGTATTCCCGGTGCAGGTCTTTCATCAGGCGGTAGATGCCCTCGGGGTAGATTTCCCAGCCCATGTCGGTGCGCTCCACGTTCTGCAGGGTTTTGCCCTCGGTGCTGACCCAGTAGCGGTAGTAGTAATTGACCCCCAGAAAATCCAGCGGCTGTGCAGCCACTTTCAGAGCCTCCAGGTCCAGATCGGGCATTTTTGCACCCAGCTGGTTCTGGTAATGTTGCAGCGCACGCTCGGGGAAGGTGCCCCGGAACACCGGATCCAGATACCAGCAGTTGATTTTTGCATCCAGCAAGAGCGCAGCTTCCTGATCTTCAGGGGAACCGGTGGCAGGGTCCACGGGGTAAAGGTTCAGCACCGTGCCCACCTCTCCCCTGACGTTCTCCCCTCTGAGGGCCAGCACGGCCTGACCGTGGGCCAGCTGGATGTGATACGAGGCCAGCACTGCAGTGGGCAAATCCTGAATCCCCGGAGCATGCCGCCCGATGTGGTACCCCAGTTCCGCCGTGCACCAGGGCTCATTGAAGGTGCACCAGCTTTTCACCCGGTCTCCCAGTTTGCGGTGCAGGGTCAGGGCGTAATCGGTGAACCACTGCACGATGTCCGGGTTGGCCCAGCCTCCCCGGTTTTGCAGGGCCTGGGGCAGATCCCAGTGATACAGGGTGAGGTGGGGATCCAGACCCCGTTCCAGCAATCCATCAATGAGACGGTCATAAAAATCCAGTCCCTTTTCATTGATCTGGCCCATGCCTTCAGGAAGGACCCTGGGCCAGGACACAGAGAAACGGTAAGCGTTCAGGTTGAGGTTCTGGATGAGGTCCAGGTCCTGCTGCCACAGGTGGTAGTGGTCGCAGGATGTGGTGCCATTTTCGCCGTTCAGGATCTTGCCGGGCATCAGGGCGTAGGCGTCCCAGATGCTGGGTCCCCGGCCATCTTCAAAAGCGGCCCCCTCGATCTGGTAGGCGCTGGTGGCAACGCCCCAGGTGAAATCTGCTGGGAATGTAGGAATCTTGTGGGTCATGGTTTTGCCTTTCTGATGGTGTTTTGGGCTTCAGGCGTTTTGCAGGGTTCTGGCAGGACGCAGCAGGTGCATCAGGTGCGTCTGGCGCTGCATGGCCTGCTGGTAGATCTGGTGGGCCTGCACAGAGGGTTCAAAGGCCGCTGTGATGCGGCGGTCTGGCAAATCAAAAGGATCCAGCACCCCCAGGGCACCCAGACCCATCAGGGCGGCCCCTCGGGCGGTGGCTTCATCTGGAATGTCTGTGACCACCACAGGGGCATCCAGCACATCAGAGAGCATCTGCAACCACACGTTGGAAGACAGGACAGCCTGACCACTGGCAAAATAGGTGGGCCTCACCTCCAGGGCGGTGCTGAGCCGCTGGGCAATGTCGGCCAGACGGTAAGCGATGCCTTCCATTCCCACCTGCAACACCTGCAAGGGCCGGGTGCTGAGTTTCAGGCCGTGCAGGGTTCCGGTGGCTTCAGGGTTGTAGTGGGGGCTGCGTTCTCCACTGAAAGAAGGCACAAAAGTCAGGCCATGACCATCCGGGGGCAACTGGGAGAGGTGCTGTTCCAGTTCATCCCAGGGTCCCAGGTTCAGGGATTCCCGCATCCACTGGTGGATGTTGCCGCCTTCGGTGAGGGCACCACCCAGCAGGGCATGGTCCTGATCAATCAGGTAAGACCACAACCCCTGAGGGATGGCAGGTGTGCGGGTGGGCAACACGGCACGCAGGGCACTGGTGGTTCCCACCGTGAGGGCCACCTGACCAGGACGGGTGGCTGCACTGCCCACATTGGCTGCCGCACCATCTCCCACTGCAGGAAAGAAGGGAATGTGGGCAAATTTGGGCCAGCGCTGCAGGTGCTCTTTTTTCAGGTGCAGGTGGGGAACGGTGTGGTCGGTCAGAACGGGAAGTTGGTCGTCAATCAGGCCCAGTTGCTGCAGCAATGCCCCATCCCAGCGCAGGGTATGCCTGTTCAGCAAACCCGTCCAGGAGGCCAGCGAATAAGAAGTGCGGGGGGCCTCTCCAAAATAACGCCACAGCACATGGTCGGCAATGTTGCACCAGTGCGCTGCCTGCAGTGCCGAGGTGGCCTGCCACCAGAGAATCTGGGTGGGCCAGTAGGCGGTGTAATCGGGGCAACCTGTGCGGTCCAGACGGGAAGGATCGAAAGGCAGGTCCTGCAACAGGTGGAGGCTGCGGGTGTCTGCGTAAGTGAGGACCGGAGACAGCGGCTGAAAATCCACGTCCAGGGCCACCAGGCTGGAAGCAATGCTGGTGAAAGCCACCCCCAGCACCTCCCGGCTGCCCAGCCGCACGTGCAGCGTGTCCAGCACCTGGTCCACCGCCTGACAGATGTGCAGCAGGTTGGCCTCTGCGCCTCCATCTGCATGGTGTTTCAGGCTGCACAGCACTTTTGCCCGGATGCCCGGAAAAGCCTGTCCGTGCTGGTCATAAGCCAGTCCTTTCACACTGCTGGAACCGATGTCAATGCTGAGCATCAGGGGTTCAGATCGGATGTGCATGCTGTCCTTTCACGTTTTGTGTTTTCACTTTCTGTCCCCGGATTTCCTGAGGGCCTGATTCACCTGCTGAATGCGCCTGCTGGAAAAAGGTTCTCCCAGCACCTGCAAAGCAGCCAGCAGTGCGTCGATGATGCAAAGCTGGGCCAGACGTGCAGCCACCTCCTCGGGCCTGTAAGGGCTTTCCGGGGCAGACGCCGTGAGGGTGTGTTGGGCCAGGCGGGTCAGGGGGGTGCGCCCCAGACCGGTCAGGGCCACCACCTGTGCGCCTCCTTCACGGGCCAGTTTCGCGGCATGCAGCACATCAGGGCGGGCTCCCGAGTAGGAAATGGCCACCAGCACATCTGCAGGTTCCAGCAACGCGCACACCTGGGTCATGCTGAGGGGGTCGGTGTGGGCCGCGCACATCAGGCCCAGCCGCAGGCATTTCTGCTGGGCATCCTGGGCCAGCAGTGCCGAGTGGCCCATCCCGATGAAATCAATGCGTCTGGCCTGCGAGAGCGCCTCCACGGTCCGGTTGAACGCCTGCAAGTCCAGGTGCTCCAGGGTGTCTGAAAGGGAAGTCATGCTGCCCTGAAAGACCTTCTGCAACACCTGCTCTGGTGGATCCTGGGGCTGGATGCCCAGGGGGGCTCTGGTTTTTTCCTGCCCCACCAGCGTGCGGGACAGTTTGAGCTTGAAGTCCTGGTAGCTTTTGAACCCCAGGCCCTGCACCAGCCTGACCACGGTGGCCTCCGAGGAATCGGACACGGCAGAGAGGTCTGCGATGGTCCAGTGCAGAAACTCTTCCGGGTGGGCCAGGATGGTGTCGATGATTCTCACACTGGCAGCCCCCACCTCGTCGCGCATCACATGCAGTTTGCGCAGCAGGGGGGGCAGGTGGGCAACAGAAGGTGCAGTCATGGGGCTCCTTGATCAAAAGGGTTGCAGTGGGGGCGGATGCTTCCATTGTAAGACCAGACCTGCAGAATTCAGGCATCAAAATGAAAGAATCATTCCTGATTCTGAGCTGCAGAGGATTCTTGTGAAGGGCCAAACAGTGGGGATCGCGGCAGAAACCGTGAAGCAAAAAACCGTCTTCTGCGAGGCAAAAGTCGGGCTAGGGTCAAGGCAAATCACCCAGGAGATGAAGTCAAGCTGTCATTTCCTGGGTGATTTCCTGAAGGAAAATTTCTTTTTCAAGCTTTCAGTTTGAAGGTTGTTTTTCTGTCATTTTTCAGCCTGCTTTGAAGCGAAAAGGCCCAGCAAAGCGTCCAGCGAAAGGGCCAGCAGAGCCGCAGTCAGGGCACCCAGCAAAACCAGTCCGGTGTTCTGCTCAGAAAGACCGTTGATGATCGGGGAACCCAGACCTCCAGCCCCCAGTGCCGCTCCGATGGTGGCTGTTCCAACGTTGTACACCGTGCTGGTGCGAATCCCGGCCAGCAGGATGGGCCAGGCCAGCGGGAGTTCAATGCGAAAAAGGCGCTGCAACGGGGTCATGCCTGTTCCGGTGGCGGCGTCCAGCACCCCTCCATCCACACTTTGCAGACCAGCAATCCCGTTGGACACCACAGGCACCAGACCGTAAAGCACCAGACCCAGCAGGGTGGGAGCAACCCCAAATCCCAGGGCCGGAACCGCCAGGGCCAGAATCGCCAGGGTGGGCACCGTCTGGCCCAGTCCGGTCAGGGTTTCGGTGAGGCGCAAAAACGCCTGGTTGTGGGGCCGCGTGACAAACACGATGGTGGGCAGGGCCAGCAGCAAAATGATCCCCTCGGCCAGCAGCACCAGCAAAAGGTGGTCCAGGGTGAGCTGCCAGAGGGGTTTGTCTGTGTGCGGAGGAACGCCAGCAGACAGGGGGGCCAGAAGTCGCGGCAACACATCTGGAAGAAGTGCCACAATCAGCAGCACAGGCCAGATCAGTCCTGCAGGAATGCGAATCTGTCTGGACCTGGAGGGCACAGCCAGTTTCAAGCGTAACTCCTGGCTTTTCCGGCATGCAAAAGGTCCTGATAGCGCACCACACCCAGAATGTGGTTTCCTTCCTGCACTGCCACCGCTTCAATGCCGTCCCTGAGCATGATGGACAGGGCCGTGCGGGCATGGTCTGTGGCAGAAAGCACAGGCATTCCTGCAGATGTTCCGGGCTGGACCAGTCCTCCCAGAACAAGCCCCGCAAGCTGGGTCAGCACGGCGTCCTCTCCCATGAAGCGCCGCACAAAAGCACTGGCCGGGCGGTGAATCAGGTCGTCGGGGGTGCCGTATTGTTCCAGCCGTCCTTCATTCAGGAGGGCGATGTGGTCGGCCATCAGGATGGCTTCTGCGATGTCATGCGTCACCATCACGATGGTTTTGGCCAGGGTTTTCTGGATCTGCAGGAATTCCAGTTGCAGTTTCTCACGGGCTATGGGGTCCAGGGCTCCAAAAGGTTCATCCATCAGGAGCACCGGAGGATCAGCGGCCAGTGCACGGGCCACCCCCACCCGTTGCTGTTGCCCTCCCGAAAGTTCTGCAGGTTTCTTGTGCTTGAAGAGGGAGGGTTCCAGACCCACCAGATGCAGCAGTTCATCCACCCTTTGCTGGGTGCTGGTGCGGTCCTGCTTCAGCAGTTCGGGCACGGTGGCCACGTTCTGTCCGATGGTCAAATGCGGAAACAGCCCGATGCGCTGGATCACATAACCCATGCTGCGCCTCAGGACTTCTGGACGCAGTGAGCGCACGTCTTTGCCCTGCAGGAGGATCTGGCCTCCTGAGGGATCAATCAGGCGGTTGATCATGCACAGGGTGGTGGTTTTTCCGCAGCCCGAAGGCCCCAGCAGGGCTGTGATTTTTCCGGTCTGGAAGGTGAGGTTCAGGTCCTGAACCACCACGTGGTCTCCGTATTTTTTCTGGAGGTTTTTCAGTTCAATCATGATGGATCAGGGTGTCCTTCCCAGTCGATTTCCCAGCACATTTTCTGCCCCCCTGAGCAGGGCATCGGCCAGCACGGCCAGCACGCAGGCAGGGATGGCCCCCAGCAGAATCAGGTCGGCAGCTCCGCTCTGCAGGCCTTTGAAGATGTACACACCCAGGCCTCCTGCTCCAATCAATGCAGCCACACTGCTGATCCCAATCAGGAGCACCGTGGCCTGCCTGACCCCGGCCAGCCACACAGGGAGGGCCAGAGGCAACTGCACTTTCCAGAAGCGCTGCGCCCGGGTCATGCCCATTCCGGTGGCTGCGTCCAGTGCGCCTTCATCCACACCTCTGAGGGCCACCACACCGTTTCTGAGCAGGGGCAGGAGGGCATAGAGGGTCAGGGCCACCAGTGCAGGAGCGGTGCCAATCCCGCTCACTCCTGCAGCACGCAAACCTGGAACATGGTCTGCAAGCCAGGCCAGGGGAGCAATCAGAAGGCCCAGCAAAGCCAGACTGGGCAGGGTCTGGAACGCCCCTGCAATGCCCAGGGTCAGGTTTGCTGCCTTTTCATTCTGGCTGGACCAGACCGCCAGAGGACTGCCAATCAGGGTGGCCAGAAGTAAAGCAGTCAGGGTGAGCCTGAAATGCTGCCCCAGTTCTGCAAGCCAGCGGTCGCCTTCACTGCGGCCTTCTGCCAGGACGCTCCAGCCGTCCAGCCCATGCAGCAAAGCAAATCCCAGAACAATGGGGAACCACAGCCACAAAAGAAAGCTGTTGCGCTTTTCCGTCTGGGCCAGTTGCGCGGTGTACAGTGCAATGCCTGATCCCAGCATCCACAGCCAGAAACCGCTGCTGGCGCTGGCACGTGCAATCTCTGACTGACCCGCCAGTGCTTCCTTGCTGAACAGTCCAAACAGCACCGGACCAGAAAGCAAAATCAGGTTGGCAGGAAGCCACAACAGTGTGGGTTTCCGGTAGGCCAGGGCAGCAAGCAACACCAACAGCACCCCTCCAGCAGCCTGCCATATCCACTGCAGGTGCAGGAAATGGGGCAATGCAATGCGGTTGGGCCTGAGACCCAGCCAGGGCAAAAAGAGTCCTGCCAGAAGCAGGACTGCAGAAAGCCAGACGGTTCGGGAGTCAAAGGGATGTTTCATGAAAGGGCCTTGAAGGGCTTATTTGATGATGCCCTTGCTTTTCAGGAAAGCCGCTGCCACTTCTCTGACAGGCTTGCCTTCCACAGCAATCTGGGCGTTCAGTTTTTGAATTCCGGTCTGGCTGAGGGTTCTGAAGGCCTTGTTCAGCAGGGTCTGAATTTTGGGGTTGGCTTTCAAAACCTCGGTGCGAATGATGGGGGAAGGCTGATACACCGGCTGGGCATTTTTGGGGTCTTTGAGGACCACCAGATCCAGAGCAGCAATGGTGCCGTCTGTTCCGTAAGCCATGGCAGCATTCACACCGTTTTGACCTGCTGCAGCAGCCTGCTGGGTTTGCAGGGGGGTTGCACCTGCCAGCAGCAGTTTCTGATCTGCTTTCAGTTTGAAGCCGTAGGTGTTCTCAAACAGCTGGAAAGCATCGGGGCGGTTGAAGAACTCCGGGCTTCCTGCCACTTTCAGGTTGCCGCCCCTGTTCAGGTAGGTGGCCAGATTGGTGTAGGTGCTGATTTTGTTGGCTCTGGCAAAAGCAGCAGGAAGGGCCAGTGCCCAGGTGTTGTTGACATTGGCAGGGTTCAGCCAGGTGATGCCGTTTTTCGCATCCAGCTCTTTTGCCAGCCCGTAAATCACTTGGGGGTTCTGGGCTTTTTCTTCGGCGATTTTGGCGTCTGGGAACAAATAAACAGCGTTTCCAGTGTATTCAGGGTACACATCAATCTCGCCCGACAGAATGGCTTTGCGGGCCACTCCGGTGTCTCCCAGGCTGGTTTTGTCTGTGACCTCGAACCCTGCGTCTTTGAGGGTCAGGAGGATGATCTGGCCCAGCAGCTGGGCTTCGGGATCGAGTTTGCTGGCCACCACAATGGGTTTCGCAAAGGCACTGGAGGTGAGGGCAAGGGCAGCAAACAGGAAAATGCTTTTCTTCATGTCAAAACTCCTCTGTTGTTTCTGTTGGAACGGATCAAAGATCCACAAATGGTGGTGAAGGTACGACTTTGAAAGCGGGAAGGTTCAATGCCTCAGAAGGCAGAACGCAGGGCCAGCCAGGGCCGCCCGGCACTGAAGTCATAGTATTTGGTGCTGGTCAGGCGCAATGTACCCTGAATTCCGGTGTCCAGCACCCCGTTGTGCAAGCGGATGCCCTGATAGTAATGCGGAGACAAATGTTGCGAAGCCCGCTGGTGGTGCTGGCTGTGCTGCCAGTACCCCATGTGCGAAAGGTCTTTCAGCACCACCAGATTCAGCCAGTTTAAGGAATCGAGCTGTCTGGAACTGTAGGCGAAAATGGCAGGCTCCGGGTCGTTGCGCAGGTCTTCCACCAGATGGGCATCAATACGGGTCAGTTCCTCCCGGACATCTGCAGGGGAATCTGGCCGCAGTATGGAACGGAACCCCACAAAAGCCAGTGCAGGTTGTTCTGACAATGACACCGCGTCAAAGATGTGGATGCCGTGGTACCCTCTCCCCTGCTCCAGGATTTCCTGCTGCTTTCTGCCGCTCCGCAGGGTGCCCAGCAATTGATCGCGCATTTCATGCAGCAAAAGCAAATCTTGCTGGTTGTGTGTTGGATCGGTGAAAGGGCGCTCTGGAACCCGTTCTTCTGTGCCCAGTTGCAAAAATCTGGAGGCTCCAGAAGTCTGAGGGGTCGCGTGTGGGGTCACTTCAGGCATGCACAACACCTCTGTCTCTCAAGATCTGGGCCTGGGCGGTGACTTCCAGCAGTGGCTGGTACTGGTCTTTGTGGGTGAGCTGGTAGTGGATGAAGCCCGCTTCATCCAGCAGTTTCTGCCCAGAGACCGTTCGGTGCAGGTTCAGCAGGGCTTTCTGCAACTCCTGGCGCACTTCAGGATCCAGGTTCTGGTGCACGGCAAAAGGTGGGGCTGGGAAAGGCCCCAGGCTGGCAATCACCCGCAGTTCCTGGCGCAGTCTGGGTTGCTGCCTGAGCACCCAGGACAGCACCTGTGAATCGATGGCCGCAGCATCCACCTGCTGGGTGAGCACCTGCTGGATGGATTGCAGGTGGGATCCACTGGGGGTGAAATCTCCGGTGAAGGCCGCCCCCAGCCGGGAAAGCTGGGCCAGAGGTGCAGCCAGTCCTGACAGTGAAGTGGGGTCGTTGTAAGCCCAGTGGGCCTGGGTCAGTTCGCTGAGCTGGTCGTAAATGCTGTCCCGGTGCACCACCACATCGCTGAAATACACAGGCTGTCCTTTGGCACGGGGGGCAAGCGGAACCGGAACGGCCAGAAAGTCGAGGTGTTCATGCTGCAGACCCAGCAGTCCACAGATGAAGCCCGCCTGTGCGTTTCCGGATTTGAGTGACTTTTCATGGGTGGTCCACAACTCTCCGGGCTGGTATTTCAGAGACAGGGAGGTGGTGGCATTCAGGTGGTTCACCAGGTCAATCAGGTGTTGCTGGTGGTTGGGTCCCAGCAGGGACACCAGTTCGACGGTGGTCTGGCTGGCCTGCCGGGTCTGATGGGGGTGGGTGATCAGCGTCATGAATCTTCTCCTTTCTGGGTGAGGGTTGTGCTGCTCCTGCCCGTGTGTGCCACAATCCTAGAGTAGTTTACAGATTTTGTCAACTTATTGTTTTGGCTTAGGGCCTTGCTGCTTCATGGTTGCGCATTGTTGCTCAGATGTGCTGTTCAAAACAGGCATTTTCAAGATCATTCTTCTGAGAAAAACACTTTTTCAGCAGCCATCTCACCTGGACTGCTCTGTCCTGGATTTAATTGTTGATTTGTTTTGTCTACCAAAGTCCTGCCAGCGGTTTGCAAGCCACCTTTCAACATCCAGCAGTCAGAAGGCCTGACGCCAAATTGGCCCTGGTGCCTGAAAACCCCTTTGCAGACCCGATGCACCTAATCAAATCCATAAACCCCTTCTGGCGCTTTGTTAGGATACGGTCAGCAGGCAATGGAAAACGATTTCAAAACCACATCAACTTGAAGGGAGACATCCATGAAATTCCTGCACACCCTGAAAGACCTTTTTCAGATCCCTGGTTATGCCCGGCTCAGTGTGGCCCTGACCATCTTTGGGATTGCCGTTTCTTACATCATGCCTTTCACCTCGCTGTTTGCCACCACCGAAGCCCACATGTCCAAGACCCAGCTGGGCATTTTTGTGACCGCCATGTCGGTGGCCAGCATCCTGATCAGCACGCAACTGGCCCGAATGTCAGATCGGGTGCAGGACCGCAAATGGATTCTGATGTTCACCCTCTTGTGTTCTGCTGTGGGGTATCTGCTGTTCAGTGTGATCCGGGACTTTTATGTTCTGCTGCTCATAGCCTGCACCCTGCTGGGAGCGGGCTCTGCAGCATTTCCCCAGCTTTTCGCTTTTGCCCGCATTCGCATTCAGGGGCAGCAGGTGCAGAATCCTGAGCTGGCCATCAGCACCCTGCGCACCTTTTTCTCGCTGGCCTGGGTGGTGGGGCCTGCCACTGGAGCTGTGCTCCTGGCCTCGCTGGGCTTTCCCTGGCTGTACCGGATTGCAGCCCTGTGCACCGTGCTGGCCGCCTGGATTGTGTGGCAGTTCAAATCCCTGAAAACCACTTCCGTTTCTTCCCAGCCTCCCCGTTCCCTCAGGATGGTGCTGAAAAGCCCCACTGTGATGGCGATTTTTTCGGGTTTCACCCTGCTCAGTGTGGCTGGAGCCCTCAGTCAGATTGTGCTGCCCCTGAGGGTGGTACAGGATTTGCACGGCAGCAAAGAACAGGTGGGTTTGCTGTTCAGTCTGGCTGCAGGCCTGGAAATCCCTTTCATGATTTACTTTGGCATCATTGCTTCAAGGCTTCCCAAAAGCCTGCTGATCATCGGGGCTGCGGCATTGCAGGGGATCTATTTTCTGGTGCTCAGTCAGGCCACGGCGGTCTGGCACATTTTTCCAGCCCAGATTCTGGCTGCCGTGGTGATCTCGGTGACGCAGGGGCTGGGCATCTCTTACTTTCAGGATTTGATGCCCGATGAACCGGGAATGGCCACCACCCTGAATGCCAATGCCAGCCGCACCGGATCCATTTTGAGTGGGTTGTTGTTTGGGATGCTCTCCAGCCTGCTGCTCAACAACCAGTTGTTTCTGCTGTGCATGGGAATGTGCTGGCTGTGCGCCCTTTTGCTGTTTGGGTTTGGTCGGGAGAAACACCTGCAGGCCTACCACCTGTCCCGGCAGCAGGTGAAGTGAGAAACCCTCAAGATCATTGTTGATATGGATTGTATTTTTTCACACCTTTATACTCGATAAGCCATTTCAAGCATCCAGGGTATCTTCTTGTTCAGAACACCATTTTCCATCCCACAAGCTCCAATTGTGCTTTATTAGTTGATTATTTCTATCAACTGTATTAGGCTGTCTGGCAGTCCCAGCGAGGCATTTCCCATAGACTTTTCCATCAAGCTCCCATTCAAAACCAAGAGGTGAAACCATGACAGCAACCCCATACACCCAACCCACAACGTTCAAAATCGGCGGCGACCTGGAAGTCAACCGTCTGGGCTTTGGAGCCATGCGCATCACCGGAGACGGCATCTGGGGCGATCCCCAGGACCCCGAAGCCGCCCGCACCTTGCTGAAGCGCGTGGTGGAACTGGGCGTCAACTTCATTGACACCGCAGACGCCTACGGCCCCGACACCTCCGAAATCCTGATCCGTGAAGCCCTGTATCCCTACGCCGACGGTCTGGTGATCGCCACCAAAGGGGGCAACACCCGCCAGGGTCCCGGCAAGTGGGCACCCGTGGGCCGCCCCGAGTACCTGCGCCAGGCCGTGGAACTCAGTTTGCGCAAATTGAAAGTTGAGCGCATTGATCTGTGGCAGCTGCACCGCATTGACCCCAAAGTCCCCAGGGACGAACAGTTTGGCGTGATCCGCGAGCTGCAGCAGGAAGGCAAAATCCGCCATGTGGGCCTCTCCGAAGTCTCTGTAGAAGAGATCGAGGCTGCCCGCAAAATCGTGGAAATCACCACCGTGCAGAACCTCTACAACCTCTCCAACCGCCAGTCCGAAGCGGTCCTGAATTACACCTCCCAGCATGGCATCGGGTTCATCCCCTGGTTCCCGCTGGCCACAGGCAACCTGGCCCGCGAAGGCAGCGTGCTGGACAGCATCGCGCGCAGGTTGAATGCCACCCCTTCTCAGGTGGCCCTGGCCTGGCTGCTCAAACGCGCCGCCAACATCATCCCCATTCCTGGCACCTCCAACATCAAACACTTTGAGGAGAACCAGAAAGCTGCATCTCTGGAGCTTTCCGATGAGGATTTTGCCGCCATTGGGCAATTGCGGGACTGATCTACGACACAAAAAGAGGAGCACCAGCAGGGTGCTCCTCTTTTCTGGTTTTGGTTGAGCTTACTTGATCACCAGCAAGGTGATGCTGGATGCAGGCAGTGAAGTGGTGACTTTCCCTGCACTGAGGGTCAGGTCAGGTTTGGTCACAATGGATTTCAGGGCTGCAGCAGTGTACTGGAACACTTTCGCATTGGTGGCAGTGATGTTTTTGGTCTGCAGGGTGATGTTGGCAACGGTTTCCTGCTTGTTGACCATCATGATGGTGATGGCTCTGTCCGAAGCCCGCTCTGCAGCGTAAATGGACAGCTTGGCCTGATCGGTGCTGGCGGAGTGCACATAGGTGTCCCCAAAAGCACTTCCCAGTCCGTCGTAGTTGCGGTACATGCGCAGGGCGTAGGTGATGGGGGTGCGGTCCGGGTCGTAGCCTGCCTGCCCCTCGCCCAGGAAGGTGGTTCCCCACAGCACGGCCATGTCCATGCCTTCACGCGCAAAGATGCCCAGTGCATCTGCCTCTGTAAGGGCTCCGTTGATGTCGTCTGGCGCACCAAAATTGTATTCTCCGATGGCCAGTTTGGTGCCTGGATAGTAAGTGTTCACCCAGGCTTTCATGCGGGGGATCAGGTTGACCTTGTCGGCAATCCAGCTTTCATCCAGGTAGGTGGGATCCCACAGGCTGCGGGTGCTGCGCAGGCGTTTGTAGCGGGTGGCAGCAGAAATGTCGTTGTTGTACACCCCGCTCTGGGGGTAATAGTGCAAATCCAGGTAATCCAGCAGGCGTTTGCCGTTGGTGGTCTCGTACGCCTTGAGCTGCTGCAGGTACCAGGCCACCAGTTCCATGTCCCCGTGGGCTTTACGGTCAGGGCGGGTGTTCCACCAGTCTCCACCTGCTGCTGCGTCCCTGGCCGAATAGAAATAGTTGCTCCAGCCCCACTCGGCAGGCCCGAGAAGCTGGGCAGCAGGATCCACAGCCTTGATTTTGCTGCCGTAATCGATGGTCTTGTTCAGCAGTTCATCGTAACTGGTGGGCTGGGGGTGCACATCCCGGTGGGTACTGTTCCACAGATTGGGCTCGTTGTCGAGGTTGTAGTACTTGACCCCTCCAGCACCGGCTTTTCCAAACGTCTGGGTCAAGTAAGTGATCCAGCCCTGCACAAATGCCGAGTTGGAGGCCACACTGGTGTCCAGCGGGTTGTTTCCGGTGATGAAACTGCCGTCTGGCTTGATGCCGTTGCCACAGTCGGTGTGCCAGGGGTCCACGGCCTGCTGCGCTCCGTATTTGCTGACGCTGAATCCGCAGGTGATATTGCGGTCTCTGGTGACATAACCCACCATCGGAACAGTGATCAGGCTGGAGGTTGCCGTGCGTTTGTCCTGCTGGATGAACAGATCCACAGCATTCCCTCTGGGCAGAATGCCGGGGTTGCTGTTGGCCACCGGGTAGCCTTCAAAGTACCAGTCGTTGGCGGTGGTGTCTGCATCCACCTTGTAATTGAATCGGCTGGTGCGGTTCCCACCCCAGCGGCGCACCGGGAGTTTCAGGTCTCTGGCCAGGGTTTCTCCAGCAAAGCTGATCCCATAAATGTTGGGGCTGATGGGTTTGCGGGCCAGTGCCGCGTCCACATAAAGGCTGAGGGCCACAGGAGGGGGTGTGGTGCCTTTCTGGTAGAACATCACCTCATCCAGGAAAAAAGCAGGTTGTGCTTTGCCCAGGGTGTCCTGAATGGCGATGCCAGAGATGCTGCTGGGCTTGCCCAGATTGCTGAGGGGAATTTCCACCAGGGTCCAGACGTTGGGTTTGGCAGTCAAGGAGAAAGATTGGCTGAGCAGGCTGCCTCCGGCTTCCAGCACCACCCGCACGGCCTGGTTTCCGGTGGTGCCTCCGTGCACATAAAAACGCAGGGTGTCCACTTTGCTGCCATCAATGGGGGCATCGGTGTGCAAATACAGGCCTGCCCAGGCTGCGGTAAACGTCACTTTCATGGCGCGGGTTCCGGCCTGCACCGGAGTGGTGGCCGCAAAATCTGCGGTGGTGCTCCAGGACCAGTTCTGGTAACCCGCAGTCAGACTGTCCGCAAAAACCGTGCTCTGGTTGGTGAGGGCCGCAGGCATCACCTCTGACGGTACAGAAGTGCGGGTCAGGGTGCCGGTGTTGCAGGCCACAAGGCTCAGGGTCAGGGGGATGGTCAGGGTGAGCCGCTTCAGGTGCATGGGGTCCTCCTCTGGCAGGGGGGTAAACATCGGTCGTGCAGCTGAATTCCAGAACAACTGGAGGCACCTGCATTGCGAGATTTGTTACCAGAACTGTACGTAGATTACCAGTTTCAGGGGCAAATTCCTGTGATGGCTGGTGGTTCCCCGCAAAATCACTCAACACCGCAAACAGAGGAAAAAGCATCTGGTACAGCAGATCTGTTTTAAGCTTCAGGCTTTTCCAGGGGGGTGCTGCAAGCCGGGTTTTCGGGGTATGCTGAGAACATCCCTGCTTCACGCTGCTGACCCAGCACCTGTTTTTCTGACAACACCTGCCCCTGCCAGATCCATTCAGATTCATGTCATGAAGATCTTTTTACAATTGGGCATCGCTCCGGCACATCCACACAGGTCCCGCCACAAACCTGCCGCGCAAAACTTCCGAAGATGGTGGAGGACTTTCCGTGAAACCCTTCAGACCCAGACCACCCCTCTCCAGAAATGACCACCTGTACCAGGCCCTGGTCGGGGGTCTCAGGCACTGGGTGATGGTGCTGGACCACCACGGGGACATTGTGGAAACCAGTGACAGCGTGTTGCGGGATTTGCAGACCTCCCGCCTGGATGTGCTGGGCCTGTCCTTCTGGGCCTGTCCCTGGTGGAAAGTGGAAGGGCTCTTGCAGGTCAAGGACCCCAGCAGCAAGACCCAGTGGCCGGTGTCTGCCCGCATGACCGTGACATTGCCAGATGGGCAGGTGGTGTTGCAGACCTTTCATTTCACCACCCTGGGCAAGGGCAAAAACACCACCATTGTGGTGGAGGCCTTTCCGCAACAAACCCAGGCCCTCCCCGAAACCCTGCTGCACGCCGCCTTTGACCATCCCTCTCAGGGATTTGCTTTGCTGGATGCACAGGGAACTCTCCTGTGGGCAGGCAACAGCTTTCATGACCTCACCAGCAACACCAAGCTGGCCCCTTACGATCCCCAGATCTGGCAGGACACCCTGAACATCAGGTGGGAAGAAATGCAGCCCAGAAATGCTGTGGCAGTGGATGTCACCCTGCCAGATCCCGAGCAGGAACGCCTCGCCCGCATCACCCTGTCTGCACTGCAGGAACCCATGGGTTACCTGTTGCGTTTCGAGGACATCACCCAGCATTTGCATTCCCAGCAACAAATGGAACAACTGGAAAGCCGCCTGTCCCTGGCCCTCAAAGCCGGGGGGGTGGGCATCTGGGAATGGGACATCCGCTCTGACACCCTGTTGTGGGACGACCGCATGCTGGAGCTGTACGGAACCACAGCTGAAGAATTCTCTGGCAAACTGGAAGGCTGGGAGAAACTGCTGCACCCTGAAGACATGGCCGCAGCTGTGGGCTTCACTTACCGGGTGCTGATGGGCTCTGTTGAGCAGGACATCGAACTGAGGGTGCTGCTTCCCACCGGCATGGTGCGTTACCTGCGCTGTTTTGCCAGTCTGGAACGCAACAGCAGCGGTCAGCCCATCCGGGTGATCGGCACCACCTGGGATGTCACCCGCGAAAAACTGGTGGAGGCAGGGTTCAAAGAAGCCCAGGACATCGCCCAGATTGGCCGCTGGCGCTGGGACCTCATCACCCGCAACATGGAGTGGAGCGAGGATTTGCGCCGCCTGTGGGGCTTCCGGGAGGATGATGTGCTGCCCAATGCCGATCAGGTGCATGAGCTGTTCACCCCGACCAGCTGGCAGGAATTGCAAAGGGTCGCCGGAGAGGCCGTCCAGGCCAGAGAGGGCTTTGCCCTGGACCTGGAATACCAGGGCAAACATGGCCGCAAAGGCTGGATGCACCTGCGGGGCCGTCTGGCCGAAAACCGCGAAGGTCAGGTGACCCTGATCTACGGCACCCTGCAGGACATCACCGAGAACAAAATGGCCCGGGCACAACTGGAAACCCTCTCCAACCGGCTGCTGATCGCCACCGAAGCCGGGGGCATCGGCATCTGGGAGTGGGACGCCCAGAGCATGAACATGACCCTGGACCGCCGCATGGCCGAACTGTTTCAGCTGTCGGTGCAAAAATTTCCCCACAGCATCGACATCTACACCCTGATCGAGCACCATGTGCACCCCGATGATGCCACCTCGCTGGCAGAGGCTTTCCGCAACCTTGCCGAAAACCCCCGGCTGGGCCATGACATCTTCCGGGCAGAGCCCCGGGTGAGCACCAGTGACGGCCAGAACCGCACCCTGCGCCTGCATGCCCGCATCCTGCCCTCTTCGGATGGGGTGGTGCGCATGCTGGGGACCGCCTGGGACATCACCACCCAGAAAGCCACCGAGAGCCTGATCCGCCACCAGGCCAACTACGACGCCCTCACCGACCTGCCCAACCGCCGCCTGTTTTATGAACTGCTGTCCCAGGAACTCAAGACGGCTTCCAGGACCAACAAGAGCTGCGCCCTGCTGGTCATCGACCTGGACCGCTTCAAGGAAATCAACGACATGTACGGGCACCCGATGGGCGATCACATCCTGATCGAGGTGTCCAACAGGTTGCGCATGTGCATCCGGGCCTCAGACATCATGGCCCGGCTTTCAGGCGATGAATTCGTGATCCTGCTGACCCAGCTTGAAGAACCTGCACCTTCTGCCACCCTGGTGGCCGAACGCATCCTCAGCATCCTGCGTCACCCCTACCGTCTGGGCACAGAACAGGTGACCCTGAGTGCCAGCATTGGCATCACGGTGTTCCCGGAAGACGCAGACGATCCCAACAAATTGATGGTCAGCGCAGATCAGGCCATGTACAGCGCCAAAAGCGAAGGCAAAAACCGCTACCGCTTCTTCAAGCGTTCCATGCAAGACAGCGCTTTCGAGAAACGCCGCATCCACAACGACCTGAGTTTTGCCATCCGGCGCAACGAATTGCAGATGTACTACCAGCCCATTGTGGACCTGGGAACAGGAAAAGTGGTCAAGGCAGAGGCCCTGCTGCGCTGGAAACACCCCGAAAAAGGCTTTGTCAGCCCAGCCCTGTTCATTCCCATTGCCGAGGAGAGCGACCTGATTCACCTGCTGGGAGACTGGGTGTTCAGGACCGTGACCCAGCAAATCCAGCTCTGGGACATGGCCGGTCTGCTTCCTGTGCAGGTCTCCGTGAACATCTCTGCCAAACAGTTCATGGACCCCAAAACCATGGACCGCCTGCTGGGGTACATCGCTTCTTCCAATGTGCCTCCAGAGCGCATCATCGTGGAGATCACCGAGAGCGTCTTCGTGCAGGAAAAAAACGAGATCGTGGCCCAGATCAAACAGTTGCAGGACGCAGGGATTCGCATTGCCCTGGACGATTTCGGAACAGGGTATTCCAGCCTCAATTACCTGACCCGTTTCAATGCGGGTTACATCAAAATTGACCGCTCGTTCATTCAGGGCATCCACCAGACCAGCGAGGCCGCCATCGTGGACGCCATCATCGCCATGAGCCACAAACTGGGCAAAACCGTGATTGCCGAAGGGGTGGAAACCCTGGAGCAGGCCGAATGGCTGAAAGAGAAACGCTGCGATTTCGTGCAGGGGTATTACTTTGCCCGCCCCATGCCGGTTCCAGATTTCGCAGCATTTGTGGAGAAGTTTGCCGTGTCAAAGTCTGAGGATTGAACCAGAAAACCGGCTACAACACCCTTCAGGTTTATGATGGGCTTTGAAATGATGAGTCCTGATTTGAACCCTGAATGGATTGCAAAAAACTCAAAATTGTTTCTGGAGGCTTTTCAGCAGCCCACCCTGATGCTCTGCCTGTACCAGACAGAGGCGCAGATCGAGGCCATCACCACCCATCCCGATGTGGCCCTGGGGATGCCCGAACGGGTGAATGTGGACACCCTGGTTCCTGGTTTGTTGGTGGAGGGGCAACGGCCTCACCTGCTGTTTGAATTCCAATACGAAGGGGCGCTGGAAGAACTTTTCCTGGTGCTGGCCTTCCATTTTGGATGGAACACAGCACACAGAGAATTTTTAAAACCCGTGCTGTGGCTGCAAGAATCTGCGTTTCTGACCCTGCAAGGCATCATGGGAGACACAATGAGGCGAAAGGTCCACCTTCATGACCTGCCTTCTGGCGAGGCAGACCGGGCAGACCGTCTGCTGCCAGAAACAGGCAGAGATGGCGTGAGGTGGAACATTGTTCGGACGTTGAGGGAGACTGCTCTGGTGGCCCGGTATCAGCGCCAACTGGAGGAAGAACAGTCACCGATGGTCCGGATGTTCAGGCTGGTACATCTGGCTGAGTTGCTCCACCATCGTGAACCTCTGGAAAACTTCAGAACCCGCCTTAAAATCATGAAACTGCACTGGGAACTGGTGGAACAAGGCAAACAGGAATTTTATAAACCCCTTGTGCATGCATTGGTGGACCTGCGCTGGCAGGATCAGTACTTGTTTCAACTCAATCCCGAAGAAACAAAAAGTGTTCTCTGGGAGTTTTTGCAAATTCACCAGACCCTCGTCAAGTTGGGTCGTGCCAAAGACCCAGATTGGGCTTGGAGCAGAATGCTTGCGGATCTGAGGAATGTTCTGCACCGGGGATCTCATATCAGGCCTTTAAAAGACTTTATGGACTTTTTTAATGAAGTGATGGATTATACTTTCCATCATCACAACATAGCTGTAACTGAATCCAATTATGTATTGAAAGAAGTGCTGTTCTTTTTTCGACTTTTCGCCCCTGTTCTCTCTGAACTTGATCTGCTCAAACAATTTGAGACACTCCAACAAGAAACAGGCCTGGCATTGCATCTCAAGAAGATTGGCTCAAAAAACCACAAGGAGATGCTGCAGAACCTGCATTGGACAGTGCTGCTCCATTTGATCCAGACGAACTCTCCCAGGCAACGGGAATATGGAGAGCGCTTTCTGCAATTTTTTGATCGCACACACATTTACAGCACCCTCTATGAAATTTTGAGGGATGCAAAATTTCCAATGCTGGAGTCATGGTCTGGAGATCCCCATTTCGAAATGACTTTGCTCAATGAGGCCATTGAACTTTATGAAAAAGAGGAAACACGTGACCTGGATCTGGCTCCTCTCTATATGGAGCGTGGCTGCAAGCAGCCCAGTGAATCAGCCAGGAAACAGGACTTTCAAAAAGCCCTGGACATTCACCTGAAACACCTGACCCAGACAACTTTTCGTGACCTGCCCGGGTCAGATGGACGCATCATCACCGATTCCAGCCTTGAGGTTGCAAAATTGTACCGTTTGCTGGGACAGCACCGCCAGGGCCTGGATGTGGTGAATCAAGCCATTCCGTTCTGGTGGCTGATGGGACAACAGCTCCACAAACGGCCTGAGCCCAATGAACACCGTCAGGAGCAACTGACTTTGCGTTTACAGGAAAGGGTCTTGATCCTTGAGGAACTTCTGGCCACCGATCAACCAGATCAAAAAGAGCTTGAAGCCCTGCTGGCAGACACCCAGCAAACCCTGCTGCACCTGGAAAACGTACAGCTGGGAAAAGAGGTCTGGGAAAAACACAAATTGCGCAAGGATCGGGAGAACAAAAACAGCTGAGAAAGCTTGCCTTGTTGTTCACTCCACCCGAACAGGCAACCTCACAATTGCAGTGGTCCCTTTCCCCAGCTCGCTTTCCAGCCAGATCTTGCCTCCGTGACCTTCTGCAATCCATTTGGCAATGGGGAGGCCCAGCCCGGTGCCTCCCGGGTCCTCTCCCCTCTGGCGGGCCCTGTCCACCCGGTAAAAGCGTTCAAAAACCCTCACGGCATCTTCCTCAGAGATGCCCACACCGGTGTCCCAGACCTTCAGCTCTGCTTCCTGGTCCTGCAAGGTCAGCTTCAAACCGACCTCTCCGCCTGCCGGGGTGTATTTGAGGGCATTTTCCAGCAGGATCAGGGTGAGTTGCTTCAGGCGGTCTGCATCTCCCAGCAACAGCACCTCCTGAATTTCTCCCAGCACCATGCGGTGGCTTTTTCTGACCCGTTCCAGGTCCCGGAAGGCCTCCTGGACCACTCCAGAAACATCCACTTCATCTTCCCGCATCTGTGCGCCACTGTCTCCACGGGCGAGTTGCAGCATGTCGTGAACCAGTCGGCCCAGACGGGTGGCTTCCCGCTGCACATCGCGCAGGATCTCTTTGCGGTCGGTTTCCGGGATGTCCGGGAAGCGCACAAACAGATCCAGGTTGCCCTGAATGCTGGTGAGGGGGGTTCTGAGTTCGTGGGCGGCATCCGCCACAAAGCGTTTCTGGGATTCAGAGAGTTCCCGCAGCTTCTGTTCGCTGTCCTGCAATACGGTTTCAGCCATTTTGCGGTCATGGATGTCAATGCAGGCCCCAATGAAACCCACAAACTTGCCTTCTGGTGTGAAGCGGGGTGCACCCCGGTCCACCACCCAGCGGTACTGTCCGTCATGGCGTTTCAGGCGGTACTCGGTTTCAAAAGGCTGATGCAGGCGTTCCGGGGCCAGGAAGGTGTCCATCAGGATTTTTCGGTCCTCGGGGTGCATCAGGTCCAGCCATCCGGAGCCCAGGTCCTCTTCTGGTGGGCGTCCGGTGAACTGGGTCCAGCCCAGGTTGTGAAACACAGCGTTGCCTTCCGGGTCGGCCATCCAGATCATCACCGGGGCGCGGTCTGCCACCACCTGAAAGCGGCTTTCGCTTTCCTGAATGGTCTGCTGGGCTTCCTTCCATTCGGTGATGTCGATGGCTCCGCCCAGAAACTGTGTGGGATTGCCCTGCTCATCCCGTGAAAAGATGGCTTCTCGGGTGAACAGCCAGCGCCAGGAACCGTTTTTGTGCCGCATGCGGTATTCGCGGGTCAGCACTTCGCCCATTTGCAGGGTCCAGAGTTTCTGGTAGTGCTGCACGGTCACCTGCAATTCATCCGGGTGGATCATTGCAGAGGCAGAGCTCTGGTCCAGGTTTTGCATCTCTTCAGGGGTGTACCCCAGGATGTTCTGCAGTTCCCGGTTGAAATAAATGTTTTTCCTTTGCCCGATGTCATAAATGTAAATCAGGGTGGGCACGGTGTCTGCCATGCGCTGCAGAAAGTGCTGGCTCTCCCGCAAAGCCAGCTCTGAAATTTTGCGCCGGGTGATGTCCTGAATGATGCTGCCCACCCCCAGCGTGCGTCCATCTGTGGATTTCACCGGGAAGTAATTGAGTTGCCAGTGGTGGCCTTTGCGGAACCCCGGCAAATCCTGATCGGTCAGTTCCAGGTCCAGAATGGGGATTCCACTGTCCAGAACCTGCTTCATGTAGTTTTCTACTTTTTCGAAGGCTCCGGGGAACAGTTCGTTCATGGAGCGGTTCTGGTGGGCCGTTTCGGGGTGCTGGTTGTACTCTGCGGCCTTGCGGTTCACCAGTTCGATTTTCAGGTCGGTGTTGCGCAGGCCGATGCCCACCGGAGCATTGTCCAGAATGGCCTGCAGGCGGGCGATGGTGGTTTCCTGATCGTCGCGCCATTTCAGGCGTTCCAGGTTCTGGGTCAGCAAGCAACCCACACTGTGCAGCAAAAGCTTTTCGGTGTCAGACCATGCAGCAGGGACAGGGCAGACCAGACCCAGCACTCCATCTGGCAGGGGGCAGCACACCAGGGTTTCTCCGGCGGTCAGGGGGAAAACCTGCACAACATCCTGCCCTGAGGTCTGCAGGTCTGGCTTCTGCACAGGTCCATTCACCTCACCTGCAATGATCACAACATCCTCTGACCCAAACAGCACGCAACCCTTTGCCAGAGGAAACACCTGCAGCATGCAGTCCAGCATTTGCCCCCGGTCCTGGGATGCAGACATCAGCTCAAAAGCTTTTTTCAAACGTTTAGAGGCCTGACCCTCTGCCCGGAAAAACCCCATCCAGCCTGGATCTCCTGCCTGAAGGGGAAGCAAAAACAGCTGGCCGAACTGCTGTCCCAGACGGGCAGCAAAAGAAACAGGCTGCCCGCCGTTCAGGGGCAACAGAGGATGCTGTTCTGGGGGCATCATGTCCTGCAAGGAAACCTGATCTGGACCAAACATGTCTCTGAAAGGCCCATTGCAGGACAGCAGTGCATGGCTTGCATTGCTGATCCAGGCTGGTTCGGAGAGCACCTCAATCAGGTGCCCTCCAGCCAGGGTGAAGCCTTGCAGGGGATGATTTTGCATCAAATCAGAATTCAAGCCAGCTCCTCAAAAACCCTCTTCCAGCAGGGAATGACCTGATTGTACCCCCTCAGTGGCTGCTTTGCCGCAAAGTCAGGCTGCGCCTTCACCGCAACCGCTGGATGACCTCCACAATCCAGAACAGCACCTCTGACCTTTGCTTGTCGATGAGGGAGAGCAGCCTCCATCTGATTCCTGCTTTGGTCCCAGCATGAAACCCTGCAGGCAAACGGGCCTGTTCTGGCTGGACCAGGGTTGCCCATGCTTTTGACCATTGACAGCTGCCCTCCTCCAACATATGCTTAGGAAGCTAGCAATCAGAGGATCCTCCTGTGTCCAAACCCGTCTTTTACCTCAAACGTGCCTACCTGTTCATGCGCAAGTCTTTCGATGAAAGGCTCAAGCAGCATGACCTCACCACCTCGCAGTTCGAGGTGATGGGACACCTGTATCCCTCCCACCTGATGGACCAGCAAGAGTTGCAACAGCGCAATGGCATCACCTCTGCAACCCTGACTGGCATTCTGGATAAACTGGAAGAGCGTGGCCTGCTTTCTCGCATTCCCAGCAATCTGGATGGCCGAAGCAAACAGGTGCAACTGACCCATGAAGGCCAGACCCTGTTTTCCCAGCTGATCCATCTGGTTCACGATTTTGAAGACGTGATGCTGAAAGGTTTTTCCGCTGCAGAGCGTGCTTTGCTGGCAGACTGGCTGCAAAGAATCACCGTGAACCTGGGCGACAGTGGTCCCGCTTAAGTTGCTATTTTTTGCATAAACAATTAGGATCCTAGCAATCAGGATCCTGGAAAGGAAACCATCAAATGTCCCTGAACCAGACCCCAGACAAGCCCATCCTTCAGGCCTGTTCTTCCCGGAGGTGCCCCGATGCATTCACAACTGCGGTTTAAGGTGGGATGGCTGGTGCAACATCAGGTGCTGGCCCTCACCCACTTTGATCCGGTGGTGCTTCCCGAAGACACCCGGCAAATCCTGCAGCAGGCCGACCACCTTTTGCTCCAGGCCAGACCGGGCTTTCATTTGCTGATCGACAACCGCACTGTGCAGATGTCACATCTGGTGCCCCTGCAATTCATTCTGGACACCCTTCCTGCCCTGAAAGCCCATTTTCTGAAATCCATTGTGGTGATGGTCCCCGAAAACCTCCAGCAGCAAGCCAGACAGTTGCCTGTTGAAGAGGTGGAAGACATCCAGTTGCACCATGTTCTGGGGCTGCAGGAAGCCTTTCAGTTGCTGCATCCTGCAGAAGAACAGCTGCACTGGGATGAGAAATTTTTTCTTCCTGAATAGGTCTCCAGTTGTTCCAGACCACCAGCGATGTGCTGGTGGTGTCTTTTTGTGGTCTTTCGGTTCAGGGTACCCTTTGCTTTGCACCTGACTGCACCACCCTCCCGGTCCCAGAAAGGATTCAGGGTACACTGGTAAACAATAAATTGACCTGTGGAGTGCTTTTCATGACGGAACGTCCTGCCTTGCCCCAATATCCGGTGATCTTGCTTCCTTTACCCCTGCAGGATGCCCTCTCTGGTCAACCCCAGCGGGAACGTTTTGCAGAACCCGAACCGGAGCTGCCTGTCTGGAACATGCCTTTTGTTTTGCAGATCACCGTTGCCCTGCTGCGCCTTTTTGGACGGGGAACACAGGCCG
Organism: Deinococcus roseus; assembly: GCF_014646895.1. Taxonomy (NCBI): domain Bacteria; kingdom Thermotogati; phylum Deinococcota; class Deinococci; order Deinococcales; family Deinococcaceae; genus Deinococcus; species Deinococcus roseus. The sequence goes on along the minus strand of NZ_BMOD01000003.1, from coordinate 348,395 downwards.
ATCAGAAAATCCAGCAGGCCAGACAACCTCTGCTGGATGCCCATCAGACCCAGAAACAGCTACATCAGGAAAGAAAAGCTGCATTTGAGACGCAGGAAAACCACAAATTTACCCCTGAGGCGTTGCTGGATTACCGCAGGAAACGCACCCTGACCCTGCTGGAATCCAGTGTTCCAGAGGTGGGGAGAGAGGGTTTTGCGCCTCTGGGTTTCGCCGAAGACCATTTTCTGGAACACCTGCAACACCATTTTGAAAGCCGCATTGGCAGGCACTTTCAGGTCAGCAAGGCCGGACACAGCAAGGGCTTCGAGTACGTGCCAGATTTTGTGTATTTTGATCCCCGCTTCGAACTGCGCATCTGCATTGAGGTGGATGAACCCTACAGCAGCAACAGAACTGCCATTCACCATGTGGAGTTCAGCGAGGTGACGGGCCAGTGGGAAAGCATTGACGCTGCACGCGACCAGCATTTTCTGGATCTGGGCTGGGGGGTGGTGCGTTTCAGTGAAGAGCAGGTGATTCGGGACCCGGAAGGGTGCTGCCGCACCCTGCAAGACGTGATTGAACACATCACCCTGGAACATCTGGAGGGTTTGCATGCGGTCTCTCCGGTGACGGCCCATCCCCGCTGGGACCGCCAGACCGCCAACCAGTGGGGCGAAACTGGATACCGTGAGCGTTACCAGCAGGGCATTCAGGGGTCCAGACAAATCAAAAACAGCGTCAAATCCTTCATCCCTGATCCTGAACCTTCGGAGCACCAGCAGGCCATTTACCAGTTTGTGCGGGAAGGTAAGGGGCATGGTCTGGTGCTGGCAGTGGCCGGATCAGGCAAGAGCACCACCTTGCTGACAGTGGCCCAGGAGGTGCTGCAGCAAAACCCCCAGGCCAGCGTCCTGATGCTGGCCTTCAACAAAACCATCCAGCAGGAATTGCAGGAAAAAGCCCAGCAAAGGGGGCTGGATCAACTGGAAGTGAAAACCCTCAACAGTTTTGGCCTCAGTGTGCTGCGCCGCCACTTTGAGGGAATCTCCAGCGAGGGCACCTGGAAACGTTACGGGGGTTACCTGACCCGCTCCCTGAAAGCCCGTTATGCTGGCAACTTCGAGCAGGACCGCAAAACCCTGTTGAAACTGCTGTCTCTGTGCAAGAGTTACCTGCTGGATTTTCGCAACCTGCTGGAGGTCAGCCGCATTGCCGAGCAGTACCGCATTGACTTCAAAACCGTGCAGGACCTGCATCCCATTCTGGTGGAGGTGATGGAATGGGGGTTGCAGCAGGTGCAGAAAACCCAAAAAGTGGATTTTGATGACCAGTGCTGGCTGCCCGTGCACCTGGACCTCTCCATCCAGCCTTATGATTTTGTGCTCATTGATGAATGCCAGGACCTCACCCAGATGCAACTGGAAATGGTGCAGCGCTCGGTCAAGGCCGCAGGTCGGCTGCTCTTTGTGGGGGATGTTGCCCAGGCCATCATGGGATTTCGGGGTGCAGACCACAACAGCGTGAACAACATCCGGCAACTCTCCCCCACCGAGTTGTCTCTCTCGGTGTGCTACCGCTGTCCCAGCAGCCATCTGGAAAAAGCCCGCACCCTGATGCCCCTGGTTCAGGCAGCTCCGGGAGCAAAAGTGGGCACCGTGCAGGAAATTCCCTGGCACCACCTCCCCAGCCATGCTGGACCGGGAGATTTGATGTTCGGGCGCACAAAGGCCACCGTCCGGCAGGCCCTGTACCAGCTGGTCAGGAATGGCCGCAAAATCAATTTCCTGCAAAACCGCGGCACCCAGGACCCCCTGCAGGGTGAAGGCAGCAGGGAGGACAGCGGCGGAGACACCCTGCTGAACGCCATCGACAACCTGATGACCGCCGCACAGAACATTGCCCAGCACAGGCAACGCAGCGGTTTGCCTTATGGGGATGAGCTTTCCAGCCACCTGACCCGGCTTTCGGCCAGCAAGACCAGTGGCGAGGACTACCTGCAGCTGCGGGCCTTGCATGGCCTGTACCAGTCCAGGGATTTTCTGCAACCCGAGGATTTCCTGGAATTTTTGAAACACCAGCTCACCCCGGATCCCAGAGGGATCATGCTCTGCACCGCACATCAGGCCAAAGGGCTGGAAGCAGAACGGGTTTTTGTGCTGGCCCATGAGGAATTCAACGTGAAAGACCCTTCCCTGCTGGACTGGGAACAGCAACAGGAGAAAAACCTCTGGTATGTGGCCCTCACCCGGTCCAGAAAAGAACTTTATCTGGTTCGGGGCATCAAGGCCTGAAAACCACCCCAGAAAGAAGCACCCCCAAAGGGTGCTTCTGGTCATTTGACTTTGATTTGACTTTGATTTGACTTTGATTTGGTTTTGATCCAGCTTTTTTACACTGAGGCCACTTCACGGAAAGCTTCATCATCGAGGGTGGCCTGCACGCGGTCCTGCTGGGACAGTTTGGAGAGTTCGATCACCCGGTTCAGATCAAGGTTCAGGCCTTTTGCGAGACGGCTGCCGTAATCCTCGTCCACCAGGTAAAACAGGGCGGTCTGGCGGTACTGCAGGCGTTTGACAGCTCCACCCAGCGCACCCACGATGTTCTCGATCAGCTGAACGCGCTTGTCTTCGGTGAGGACTTCACGGTACAGGATGCCGGGCTGCACAAAGTCCGAGTTGGGGTGGGTGTAGTCCTGACGGGCTGCTGCACCAATCACCGAAAGCTGCGGCACAGAGATGTCTTTCTTCTCCTGGGGGCCACCAAAGGTGTTGGGGTAGTAGTTGGGACCACGGCCTCCGTTGCTGCCCGTCATCATGGCTCCATCGCGCTGGTAGTTGGAGCCACTGGCGTTTTTGGGGTTGTTGACGGGAATCAGGTGGCTGTTGGCCCCCAGACGGTGGCGGTGGGTGTCTGCGTAGCTGAACAGGCGGCCCTGCAGCATCTTGTCAAAGCTGGGAGCAATGCCCGGAACGAAGTTGCTGGGGGCAAAAGCGCTCTGTTCGGTTTCGGCAAAGTAGTTTTCAGGGTTGCGGTTGAGGGTGAGGGTCCCGATGGGAATCAGGGGGTAGTCTTTCTGGCTGATGGTCTTGGTGACATCGAAGATGTCGTATTTGTAGGTCGGGGCTTCTTCTGCAGGAATGATCTGCACAGCCACATCCCACACCGGGAAATTGCCGTTTTCGATGTTGTCGAAAAGGTCGCGGGTGGCGTGGTCGGGGTCCAGCGCTTTCCATTTCTCGGCTTCTGAGGCATGGAAGGTTTTGAAGCCCCCTCTGGCCTTGAAGTGGTATTTGACCCACACGTAATTTTCAGCGTCGGTGTACCACATGTAGGTGTGGCTGCCGAAGCCGTGCATTTCGCGGTAGTTGGCAGGGGTGCCCCGATCGCTGAACAGGATGGTGACCTGGTGCAGGCTTTCGGGATGCAGGCTCCAGAAATCCCACATGGCGTTGGGGCTTTTCAGGTTGGTTCTGGGGTCGCGTTTCTGGGTGTGAATGAAATCCGGGAACTTCAGGGGGTCACGGATGAAGAACACCGGGGTGTTGTTGCCCACCAGATCGTAATTGCCTTCTTCGGTGTAGAACTTGACCGCAAAGCCTCTGGGGTCCCGTTCGGTGTCGGCACTGCCCCGTTCTCCACCCACAGTGGAAAAGCGCAGGAAGACTTCGGTTTGCTTGCCCACTTCGGAAAGGAAGCTGGCGCGGGTGTATTTTGTCACGTCGTGGGTGACTTCAAAGGTTCCGTAAGCACCTGCACCTTTGGCATGCACCCGGCGCTCGGGAATCACTTCCCGGTCAAAGTGGGCCATCTTGTCAATGAAGTGCACGTCTTGCAACAGGCTGGGGCCGGGCCATCCTGCGGTCTGGGTGTTGGAATCGTTCTCCACAGGAGCGCCTGTGCTGGTGGTCAAAGTGCCGTTGTTCTGGGTGTTCAATGGGTTCGGATCATCTGCCATAATGCTGACCAGTCTAACACAAATTCATAATCATTATGGATATGAAAAATAGGCAAAGTCGGTGCTGCCCGTTCAATCCTGCAGCGCAGACAGCCTGATCTGGCAGCGTTCACAGAGGCCCTCGAGGTCCAGTTGAATTTTTTGCACCTGCCAGTTTGCTGTGGTCCCCAGAGCCACCAGAGCCGACGCCAATTCGTCTGACAGATCCAGGTCCAGAATCCTGCCACACGCTGTGCAATGCAGGTGGTGGTGGGCAGAGGTGTTGGCATCGTAACGGGCAGTGCCATCTGCATCCACAAATTTGCGGATCAGTCCTGCTTCTGAAAGCACCTGCAGGTTCTGGTAAAGGGTCGCAATGCTGATGGGATGCCCACTCAGTTTCAGACCTTCCAACAGTTCATAAGGGGTGGGATGGTGATCACACCCCATCAGATAGGCCAGCAGGGTTTTGCGTGGTGCACTGGGACGCAAACCACATGTCTGGAGCTTCTGGATGATCTGTGAGGGGTCTTCCATAAAAGGTGATTGTAGCAGACCTGGCAAAAGGCAGTTGCAGGATTGCACACCAGCACCCATCACATTCTGGTTTTCCCGAGCAGAAATTGATTTGATCTTGCTCTCGTGCTTTTGGAGTTGTTTTAGCAAAACATGCTTGCTTTACCAGATTTCTGATTTCCAAATGTTTTCCATCCGAAACCATTGTGAGTCATCTGATTTTTATCATCGAAGATCTACAAAAGCAAATCAACAGAATTTACAGAAGGACATTTACAGGAAGAGCATCTACAAAATCATGTATCATTTTTATGATCATAAGACCTTTGATGGTTCATGTGATGCAGGATTGTTCTGCCAGAACCTGGTGTTGTGACAGGCTGGAACAGCAGTCCACAACCCTCCTTCAGAAAACCCTATGGTCTTTGCGCCGTCTCAGAAGGCTGAGGCAATCACCCAGGGAGCCCTCCTTCGCAGACCTGCTGCAATGGGTTGACCTTCCAGAAAATCCCACCCAGGCGGCGTGCTGGGGGATGGCGTATTGCTGAAACAGCCATTCATACAGTTGTTGCATCTCCATCACACAAGCCTTTTCCAACTCAAATCCACCTCCACATTGCAATGAAAGATTCCCTTTGCTGAACAACGATTCTTTACCCTTCTGTGGCAGCTTACTCAGTTTCACTACAGCATCTATGTGGTGTTTCCCGCCTTTTGTATAGGCGATCCGCATTGTTGAAACGGTTTGTCGGGTCTCCTCAAGGCAAGGGGCGTTTTAATGTGATTGATTTCTATTTTTTTTCCTGTTATCCTACACAGCATGAAGCTACAAAAACTCAGTGAAGCCGTACAGGGACTCAATAATGCTCAGCGCAGTGATCAGTTCGTGCGCCAGTTCCGTAATGCAGTTCGCGACGAAATCTTTGATGCCGCAGAAATTGAAGGGCGTTTTGAGCTCCCCAAGGAATACAGCCGTCGCAGCAGTGGTGACACCTACAAGCGACAGGCCAAAGAAATGATCTTTGAACTGACCCCTGCATATGAAAAATGGTATGAAGAAGTCACCCAGGAACTGAACACCAGCAAGCGCCAGAAACGGATCAAACCCACCCTGGAAGCGTATGCTTCTGGCTCTCTGGACTTCAAAACTGCTGCTGCTGCCACCCGCGAAAAAATGAAGGCCAGTGAACAAAAAGGCAAAAAGCTGGGTTCCAGTCGCAAGAAGAAATGATCCATCTTTAATCCATCCCCCCACAATCATGTGGGGGTTTTTGCTTGATTTTCCTCTTTTCAAAAACATGCTGCTTTTGCTTTCAGACTCCAGACATTTCATGATTGTTGCTGAAAGCACAACGTGATCTTCAAAAGACAACAATTGCTCGCTGCAACGGCCACAACCTCTTCCCGTGAGAATCCCTGCAACACTTCATGTGTGTTTTTTCATGTGTGTTTTTTCATGTGTGTTTTTGGCGTCTCAAGCTCCAGTGCCTCCGAAACCCCTGTCCCAAAACCTGTCTGCTTGCCTGCTTTCTTGTAGGAATGTGTACATCCTGTGAGCAAAAGGCTTGTTAGGGTAGAACCATTGAACATTGCAAAACCAGCTGCTCAGGCTCTGGTTGCTGGTTTGAAAGGATGGTGCTTATGAATCGGACATTGCAACTGCTGGGTCTGGGTCTGGCTGCAACACTGCTGATTTCTGCCACTGGAGGGGGCAACCTTCCCACTTTCTCAGCTAAAAAATTGCAACAGGATCCTGCAGCCATGACAGAAAGCCTGGCCTCAGAGACCTCTTTCACTTTTACAGACCGCACTTTTGTCAGCCGCATGACCCAGGGGCACAATTACGAAATTGCAGCTGCAGAACTGGCCCTGACCCTGGCAAAAGCCACAGAAGTCAAAACCTTTGCCCAGTTGATGCTGAGCGACCACAAAAACCTGCGGGGACAACTGGCAGCAGCGGTGGGCAAGGTGAATCCTGCTTACGAACTTCCTGCAGACATTGATGTCAGTGCCAGACAGCAGGTCATGCTGGAAAGGCTGGAGAATGCCGGAGACGGCTTTGATGCCGAATACAAAGCCCAGATGATGCAAAGCCATGAAGAAGCCCTCAACCTGCTGGAAAGCTACCTGGGCAGCAAATATGCCAACCCCATCATCAGGACCGAAGCCCAGAAAGCCTGGCCTGTGGTGGAAGCCCACCATCAGGCCGTTGATGCCATTCCTGCAGCAACACCCTGAACACACCCTGAATCCATCCAGCTTTAAAGCCCTGATGTGTACTCAGGGCTTTTTGAGCTGTTCACAGCTTCAAAATGGAGAGTTTCAATCTCCAGAAACCTTCAATCTCCAGAAACAATGGCTGGAGCACCCAGGGGGGGCACCTGTTCCTCCTGGTATGCAGGCTGGGCATGTTCTGAGACGTCCAGACCTGCAGTTTCATGCGGAGGGGCCACCCGGATGCGGAACACTGCGTCCAGCAACTTCAGGATCAGCCAGGTTCCAGCAGCAGCCAGCAGAATGGCTGCCATCACCCCCACAGCCTGGATGCCCAGCTGGGTCCAGTTGCCATCCAGTACCCCAGAGTAGGCACCGTTGACGGCTCTGGAGGCAAACACACCCGTCAGCAGGGACCCCACAACGCCACCCACAGCATGGCAGGCGAAAACATCCAGGGCATCATCGGCGCGCATGCGGTGCTTGTACTGGATCACCCAGAAGGAACAGGTGGATGCAATCAGACCAATCAGGATGGCAGACCCCGGACTGACAAAACCAGCAGCAGGGGTGATGGCAACGAGGCCCACAACTGAGCCAGTGGCAGCACCAATGGCACTGGGTTTCTGACCACGCATGGCTTCCCAGAGGAGCCAGCCAAGCATGGCGGCACTGGTGGCGGTGCTGGTGGTGATGAAAGCGAGGGAGGCACTGCCATTGGCTCCGAGGGCAGATCCAGCATTAAAGCCAAACCAGCCAAACCACAGGAGACCTGCGCCCAGCAACACAAAAGGGATGTTGTGGGGAAGGGCAAGCCGTTTGGTGGCCTTCATGCGCTCTCCCAGCAGGGTGGCAGCCACCAGGGCTGAAACCCCGGAGGAGATGTGCACCACGGTGCCTCCGGCAAAATCCAGGGCACCCATTTTGAACAACCAGCCACTGGCATCCCAGACCCAGTGCGCCAGCGGTGCATACACCAGCAGGCTCCACAACGACACAAACAGCAGAAACATGGAGAATTTCATGCGGTCCACCAATGCGCCACTGATCAATGCAGCGGTGATGATGGCAAACATGCCCTGAAACATCACAAAAACGTATTTGGGAATGGCATGCCCCGTTGCTGCTTCAAAAGTGCCATACAGGGTGTTCTGATCGATGCCGTTCATGAAGAGGTTGGCAAGGGTGCCAATGTAGGGGCTGCTGGCGTTGTCTCCGAAGGCCAGGCTGTACCCGAAGAGCACCCACAGCACCCCCACCACACCCATGGTGCCAAAACACATCAGGATGGTGTTGAGGACGCTTTTGGTTCGGGTGAGGCCGCCGTAAAAGAAAGCCAGTCCAGGGGTCATCAGCAGCACCAGGGCACTGGACATCAGCATCCAGGCGGTGTCTCCACGGTCCAGTGTCAGTGGGACAGCAGCCTGGGCATGGGAAATGGTGGTGAGGGCCAGCAAAGTCGAGCAGCCAAAAAGAGAGAGGTGGGTGTTTCGTTTCATGATTCCCTCCAGTGCTGCATGGGGAATCATGCAGCAGCGTTCAGCCAGATGGGCAGAGGTGCGTCAGAACGAAAAGGGCAGCAAGAAGCCGGAGGGTGTGCTGGGCATCCATCCGTCCTTCTTGCTGTCAGAATAGCAGAAAGCCTGATCTTGTCAAGGGAATTTTCTTTCATTTCAAATTTTTACTTGATTTAAAGCTGTAAAAGGTTTTCTGAAACATATAGAACACAAATGGACATTTTAAAAGTTTCTTAAAATTTATGTTACATTTGCTTCACATGCCTGCCGTTCAGGGGGTGGGTTCAGGCTGGGTGTCTGGCAAGGGTACACCAAAGACCGGGGCTCCATCTTCCCCATAACCAAACACCTGTGCCCGGGCATGGCGGTTGGGATCATAGAGGGGATCGCCCACAATGTCTTTGTAGCTGCGGGCATGGAAAATCAGCACATCCTGACCGTCTGGCAGGGTGGTGAAACTGTTGTGACCGGGACCATATTGCTGGTTTGCTTCACTGGTCTGAAAAACCGGTTCCTGGGATTTGCTCCAGGAGGCGGGGTCCAGCAGGTCTGCATTTTCATCGGCAGTGAGCAGGCCCATGCAGTAATGGTGATCCGTGGCGCTGGCCGAAAAGGTGATGAAGATCTTGCCATTGCGCTTCAGGACAGCAGCCCCTTCATTGACCAGAAAGCCAATCACCTCCCAGGGATGCTCGGGGGTGGTCAGCATCACCTGGGGGCCTTGCAGGGTCCAGGGGTTTGCCATTTCGCTGATGTACAGGTTGGAGTTGCCGAAAATCTGGGGGTCTTTTTGTGCCCACACCAGATAACGCCTCCCCAGATGCTCGAAGGTGGTGGCATCCAGGGCAAAGCTTTCCCACCGGGTTTTCAGCTGGCCTTTTTCAAGCCACTCGCCTTCCAGGGGGTTGGCTGATGCGTTTTCCAGCACAAAAATGCGGTGGTCAAAGAGGCCATCTCTGGTTTCTGTGGTGCGGGCTGCAGCAAAGTAGATGTACCATTTGCCCTCAATGAAGTGCAGTTCAGGGGCCCAGATGTTGGCACTGAGGGGTCCGGTTTCGTATTTTCTCCAGGCCACCACGGTTTCTGCGTTGCCCAGGTCTTGCAGCCGTTTTGCGCGCCTCAGTTCAATGCGGTCATATTCGGGCACCGAACCGGTGAAGTAGTAGTAACCATCGGTGTGCAGGTACACCCAGGGATCGGCACGCTGTTCGACCAGAGGGTTGGGAAAAACAGGGGTTGAACTCATGAAAACTCCTTTGCTGCTGGGGGAAATTTCACTGTGATCGTTCACATGTGTCAGGAGGCGTGCACGAACCAGAAGAAGCTTGCTGGAAGAATTTGAACCGTTGAGTCGCTGATGTGATCGCTCACACATTAGCACTCGGTCGAATCGGCTGTCAAGACTCTCAAAACCGGGCGGCCTGGAGAGGCCAACTGTTGCACCGTGAACCCTCATTTCAAGGGTCCTGCTGCAGCAAGCACACACAAGCTGACTTCCAACAAACTGATGAACGGTGTGTCTTCATGGGTTGGATGGCCCCTGGCTTCTTTCTGGAATTTCCCTCTGCTCCTGCATTAACCTTGAAGACAGATGCAAGACCTGATGCTGCAAGCCTTTCAATTTGCATTGCAACAAAACCATCCCTACACCCTCACCCACAAACACCTGCCTCCTCCTCCTGAACAGGGAAAACTGGCGGTGCTGGCGGTGGGCAAAGCTGCACTTCCCATGCTGAGGGCCGCCGAAGACTTTTATGGACCGCAAATCAAAGGACATGCTGTGACCCGCTATGGACACGGCGGAGAAACCCGCTTCATCCCCCTGCAGGAAGCTTCCCATCCCACCCCCGACGAAAACAGTGAACTGGCTGCCCAGCAAGCCCTTCTGCTGGCCCAGGCTCTGGGACCCCAGGACACCCTGCTGGTGCTGGTCAGTGGTGGAGGGAGTTCGCTGTGGTGCGCCCCAAAAGGCACCAGCAGACCTGAAAAGGTGGTCCTCACCCGACTGCTCCTCAACAGTGGAGCCACCATTCACGAAATCAACACGGTCAGAAAGCAGTTTTCCCACATCAAAGGCGGAAAGCTGGCCCAGGGCACCCGGGCAAAAGTCATTTCGCTGCTGCTCTCGGATGTGCCCGGAGATGATCCAGATGTGATTGCCTCTGGTCCCACCGTGCAAAACACCAGCACCGCCCAGGATGCACTGGACGTCCTCAGGCGGTATGGTCTGGATGATCGCCCAGAGCTGAAAAATGCCATTCTGTTACTGCAGCAGGCCCAGCAACAACCTTCAACGGGACCTGTCCACAGTGAAAACATCCTGATCGGAAGCAACCATGGTTTTCTGAAATCCGTGCAGGATTTCTGGGTGCAGCAGGGCATTCCTGCCTTCATTCTGGGAGACACTTTCACCGGAGAAGCCCGCGAGCTGGCCGCCTTTCATGCTGGACTGGTGCGCAGCATCCGGGAACACAGGGAGCCCTTCAAACCCCCCGTGGTGCTGATCAGTGGCGGCGAGGCCAGCGTCACGGTCAAAGGCACAGGCCAGGGCGGCAGAAATCAGGAATTCCTGCTGTGGCTGTGCTGGCACCTGCGTGAACAGGGTGTGTGGGCCTTTGCAGCAGACACAGATGGCATCGATGGCACCACCCATGCGGCAGGCGCTTTCCTGACCCCGGAAACCTTCCAGCGCAGCCAGAACCTCAGAAACATCCGCCAGGACCTGGACAACAACAATGCATTCGGGTTTTTTGAAAGCATGGGGCAACTGGTGGTGACAGGACCGACACAGAACAACCTGAATGACGGCCGGATGGTGTTCATCCCTGGGGATGGAGCAACTTCATGATCGGTTTAAGGTCTGGCCCGACTCTCCCCCGTTGCCACACCCCCTGCAATCAGGTGTGCTGCACGCAAAGGTTCAGGAATGTTGGAACCAGAGGCAAACCGCTGGATCACCTGCCCGGCCTGTTCCAGGGTCAAACCTGCCCGCTGCACATACACCCCGGCCACATGCTCCATGGGTCCGGCTTTCTGGATCAGGGACCATTTGCGTTTTCCCCCCGGAACCCGGTTCAGAAGGGCATCCTCGATTTTTTCCAGGTTGGGTTTGCGTCTGGAGACCACCAGCACAGGCCGGTCCAGTGCTGCACTGAGCTGGTGAATGTCAATGACATTGAACCCACCAAGCGCGATTCCCTGCAGCATGATCAACTGGGTGTGCTGGTAAAACTTGGAGTTTTTCACCAGCTGGGCAATCACACGGGTGCTGTTGGCCCCGTCACGCCGGATTTTTGCACTGAGGATGCCTTCCAGTTTGAGGCCTGCATACACGGTGCCCACGATCTGGATGTCTCCGCGGTGGCTGCGCAGAAAAGGAAAATCATCAAACCCGATGGTGTGGGAAAGTTTGCTGTCACGCATGGTCCAGCCCCATTTTCTTCAGAACCCCTCTGACCTTGTGGCGAGCATCCAGAAAATTCTGCTGCAACTGGTGTTTTTTCAGGAAAGAGCGCCATTTGCGCTGTCCCGAGGTGCTGCATCCCCAGTTTTCACGGGTGCAAAAGTCCTGAAGGTTTGCAGGGTCATCTCCCCTGCTGGTGAAAGCCACAGGCAAAGCAGCCTGCAAGACCTGCAAATTCAGGTTCAATTCACTGAGCACAGCCAGATCATACAGGTCCTTGGCCCTCCAGCGTCCCCGTCCAAATTCGGTCAGGCCATGCAACTTCCAGGCCACCAGAATTTCCGGGAGGCAGGACAGCACAGCGCCCACCCCCTCCACATGCACATCAACAGGTGGATGAACCAGCGGGTCTCCAAACGCAAAGTCAATCTGGAACGTCTGGGCGCCCTGGTCTGGCAACGTCCCTTTCAGGAACACCCTGAGGCCCGGAAAAGGCGTTTCTGCCCAGATGATTTCAGAATGCTCGAAAATCAGGTGGATTTCACAGTCTGGAACAGCCAGCGTTCCCTGCACCCGTGAGCAGGTCATGGGCTGAATGGGAAGGCCGGGTTGCAGTTCAATCACCAGAGGTTTGACCCCCAACTGCCTGCAAAGCCAGGTGAACCCCTGAACCTGTTCTGGATGGAGGGGATGGGTGGTGAGGTGCAATTCAAAGACATCCTGCTGTTGCAGGGTCAAAATGGCACAATTTCCATTTGAGAGGACAAAGCAATTCAGTTCCATCTTTGCATTTCAGAAGGATCTGGCCCGACAGGACAGGATTTTTGTGCTTACTCTGGACAGGTGGGTTGGCCTAAAAGCTGCATTCCCTGAGCACTACTCGGTGTTGACATGCATCTGGGCATGCAACTGGCGGTACCTGGAGGGCGTCACCCCTTCCAGGGCCTTGAACACCCGCCTGAAATACACCACCTCTTTAAACCCACATTCCTGCGCAATGGCCTCGATGGTGTTGCGGGTGTTGAGCAGCAACAAACAGGCTTTGCGCACCCGGTAGCGGTTGATCCCCTCGGTGAGGGTGTGCCCGTAAACCGTCCGGTAAGCCCGCCCCAGGTAGTCGGTATTGTACCCGAGTTGCCGGGCAATCCGGCCACTGCTCAGCCGGTTCTGGTGGTGCAGGCCAATGAAAGCGTGGGCTTCGCTGGCAATGCGGTGCAGGGAATTTCTGGGCTCTGCCACCTGCTGTTCGGACCTGCTGAGTTCGGTCAAGAGCAGCAAACCCAGCACATCCCGGGCCAGGGCAAAGCTGTCCGGCCTTTCGTGTTCGTCCAGCAAACGCCTGAACAGGGCACTGAGGTGGTCAGGGCGCTGCACCTGCACATGTTTGGGGAGGAGAATCTGCTGGCCTCCAGAGCTGTCCTGCAGGTAAAAATGCATCCAGAAAAAAGAAAGGGTCTTCTGGTAGGGCTCAAAACCCCAGTGCCTCTTTCCAGGCATCAAGAGCAGCGCTTCTCCAGCCTGGACAGCAAAATACCGACCATCCTCTGCAATGAAAAGGGTGCCTTCCCGCACGTAAATCACTTCAAAAAAGTCCACAATGCGGTCCGGGTGGGTGCCAATGCCCCTGGACACAAAGAGGCCTGCCACATCGGTGCGGATGGGAAGCTGCATGCTGAGCGTAAGGTTCTGGACCATGGTCGGAAATGGTTTCCTTTTTGAGGTGATTCCAGTCTTGTCTGGGGCGGGGGATGGTGTCAAGATGGCAGCAAGAAACAGAAGGCAGATGTAGGGACGAAGCATGCCTCGCCCAAAGGAAACCAGCCCAACCAGCAGCAAAAGGTTTTTGCTGTGCTGTTCCCATTCCTTGATTTTCCGGAGAACCCATGACCCAGATCCAGACACGCAGCATTCCTGTGATTCGCACAGCAAACAGTCCTTTTTCCCGGTTGCATCCGGTTTCTTTGCAGCAGGTGCAGCTTCAAGACACCTTCTGGAAACCCAGACGGGACATCAACCGCCAGAAAACGCTGCCCAGCCAATACGCCAGACTGGAAGAGTCAGGTTGCCTGAACAACTTCAGACGCGCTGCTGGACACCCTGAGATTCCTTTTGAAGGGCCATTTTTTGCAGATTCTGATGCCTACAAATGGCTGGAGGCTGCAGCCTGGACCCTGGCAGAAGGCCAGCATCCCGAACTGCAAAACAAAATTGAAGAACTGGTCGGGCTGATTGAAAATGCCCAGTGTGAAAGCGGCTACCTGAACACCTTTTTCATGTTCGAAAGGGAACATGAGCGCTTCACGGACACTGGAGCCCATGAGTTGTATTGTGCTGGACACCTGTTTCAGGCGGCTGTGGCTTTGAATCGTGCAGGGGGCAACAACAAATTGCTGGAGGTCTCTGAAAAGCATGCCCGGCACATGGCCCAGACGCTGGGTCCTGCTGAAGAAGGCAAGAAACCCTGGGTGGATGGTCACCCCGAAATCGAAATGGCTCTGGTGGAACTCTACCGGGAAACTGGAAACCAGCAGCACCTGCAACTGGCACAGTATTTCCTGGATGCCCGGGGGCGTGGTCTGGCCCGTGAGAAGATCTGGACCTTCTGGGGAAGTTACGGTCAGGACCACCAGCCTTTCCGTGATTTGAAGGAAGTGACCGGACATGCTGTACGCATGGTTTACCTCAGTGCTGGCGCGGCTGACCTTGTGCTGGAAACCGGGGAACAGGCCTTAAAAGATGCTCTGGATGCCCAGTGGCACAACATGACTGAAAAACGCATGTCGGTGAATGGCGGCATCGGTCCCAGGCATTACATCGAGGGTTTCGGGAAAGATCACGAGCTTCCCAGCGAGAGTGCTTACAACGAGACCTGCGCGGCTGTGGGCAGCATCATGTGGTCCCAGAGGATGCTTTCCCTGACCGGCGATGTGAAATATGCCGATCTGATTGAGCATCAATTGTTCAATGCAGCTTTGCCCGGAGTTTCTCTGGATGGACAGTCCTATTTTTATGTGAACCCACTGGCCGCAGGTCCTGAGCACCGCCGTCAGGGCTGGTTCGGCTGTGCCTGTTGCCCTCCGAATGCAGCGAGGCTGCTGGCCACTTTGCCCGGTTACTTTTACAGCACGGAAAAAGACAGCATTCATGTGCATCTGTATGCCCAGTCCAGCAGTGAAATCCAGCTCTGGGATGGACGCATGGTGCGCATTGAACAACACACCCATTACCCCTGGGATGGGCACATCAAACTGGTGATTGAAGGCACAGGCGAGTTTGCCCTCAAACTTCGCATTCCTGCGTGGTGTGAAAACGCCAGCGTGAAGGTCTCAGGTGAAGTGTTTCAAAATGTTCCTGCTGGATGTTTTGAAATCCAACGGAACTGGGAGGGCACCACCGAAGTTCAACTGAATCTGGAGATGCCTGTGCGCTTCATGGTCAGCCATCCGCATGTGGCAGACAGCAGTGGCAAGGTGAGCGTGTTCCGGGGGCCTCTGCTGTACTGTGCTGAAAGTGTGGACCATGCAGGAGATGTGCGGGATCTGGTGTTGCCCGCAGAAAACACCTTGCAGCTTCAGGCCAGCAGTGCTTTGCAGGGCGCTCTGGTGTTGCAAGGCACCGGTCAGGTCAAGTTGCATCCCACCTGGTCAGGCAAACTGTACCAGTACACTGCAAAAATCCACAGTCCATTGCAAACCGAACAGATCACCCTGGTGCCTTACTACACCTGGGCCAACCGGGAGGAAGGCAGAATGCAGGTGTGGCTGGATCACTCCTGAAGCGGAAGCACCGTGTGCACCGTGGTTCCTTTGCCCGGTTCGCTTTCAATCCAGATTCTGCCACCGTGGCCTTCCACAATCCATTTCGCAATGGGCAGGCCCAGACCCGTCCCTCCAGGGTCTTCACTGCGGTGGCGGCTCTGGTCTGCACGGTAAAAACGCTCAAAGACCCGTGGAAGGTCCTGGGCACCAATCCCCTGCCCGGTGTCCTGCACCAGCAGATGCACCTGGTCTTCTGTAGCGGTGAGGGAAAGGGAGATCCTCCCTCCATCCGGGCTGTACTTGACGGCATTTTCCAGCAGGATCAAGGTGAGCTGCATCAGGCGGTCTGCATCTCCAATGGTGGTCACAGGGTCCAGGGGTCCCAGCACAAATTCATGCTGGTTGCTGATGCGCTCGATTTCCCTCCAGGCATTCAGGACCACCCTTTTCAGGTCGATTTCTTCTTCACGCAGGGCCGCTCCAGCATCTCCCCGTGCGAGTTGCAACATGTCATGGACCAGTCGGCCCAGGCGGGTGGCTTCCCGTTGCACATCCCGCAAAATCTCCTGCTGCTCCTGTTTGGGAATGCGGTCATAACGGAACAGGATGTCCAGGTTGCCCTGAATGCTGGTGAGGGGGGTTCTGAGTTCGTGGGCAGCATCCGCCACAAAGCGTTTTTGCACCCCCATCAATTCTTCCAGGGATTCCTGGGCAAGTTTGCGGTCATGGATGTCAATGCAAGCCCCAATGAAGCCCAGAAACACCCCAGCTTCGGTGAAGCGGGGCACTCCACGGTCCACAATCCAGCGGTACTGCCCGTCGTGTCTGAGCAAGCGGAATTCCATCTCAAAAGCGGTTTGCTGCTCTGCATTGTGGGCAAAAATCTCCAGACAACCGTGCAGGTCTTCCGGGTGGATGCCTTCCATCCATCCTGTACCCAGTTCCTGCTCACTGCTGCGCCCCCGAAATTCCAGCCAGTGTTTGTTGTAAAAGGCGGTGTCACCGTCCAGGCTGGACATCCAGACCATCACCGGGGCGGTGTCTGCCATCTGTCGGAAGCGTTGCTCACTTTCCTGAAGGACATGCTCGATGTTTTTGCGGTCGGTGATGTCCTGCACCGTACAGCCCACACCCAGCAAGGTTCCCTGGGGGGTGCGAACCGGGAAGTAATGGGCCAGCCAGTACCGACCCGGGTAGCGTCTGGACTCCAGTTCCACATCCAGTACAGGCTGCCCGGAAGTCAGCACCTGACGAAAGTACTGGTCTGCCAGACCTTCATTGCCGGGATACACCTCATTCATGGTGCGTCCCAGATGCTCCTGCACCGTTTTGTTGTTGTAGTCCGCCAGTTTCTGGTTGATCAAGAGGAACCGCAACTGGTGGTCCATCAGGGCCAGACCAATCGGGGCGTTGTCCATGATGGATTTCAGCTGGGCCAGGGTGGCTTCATGGGCCTGTTGCAAAGCAGACTGCTGTTCCTGTTCCAGCAAATCCAGCACTTCCCCGGAAGCCAGTTCCAGCAGGGGAGCAATGCCTTCCCACAAATCCTGGCGTTCACACTGCACGTAGATGCAGGCCCGCAAGGTGGAGGCGTTGCGGCCCAGTTCCATCTGGCGCACACCTGTTGTTGCAGCAATTTCAGAGCATGCAGCAGAAAACCCCGCAGAGGCCCACCCCTCGGGAGGATCGCCCACCTGGGCCACCACTTTTTCTGTCTGAAATTCTTGCACCGTCAGGACAGACCAGCACGGTCCCTGAAGGACCTCCAGCAAAGTGTGAATGGCCTCCAGCGCCTGCTGGGGAGACCGGGCATTCCGCAAATCCCTCACGAAATCCCGCACCAGTGGCGTGATCCGACTGAGCAGCATGGTCCCACTGGTTTTCTGAACAGCAGGTTTCTGGGGCACCTGAGACATGCTCTTCAGTGTAGAAGAAAATCGCCGCAGACAGCATTTTTCCTCAGTTGGCTTTCAGGAAAGCATCTGCAACCAGCAGAAGAAGGAGCCTTTTAAAAGACTCCTTCTTCAAAAAGACTGTGTTGTCTGAGATCAACGGGGACGCAGGTTGATGTAGAGGGTCTTGTTGCCCGTCAGCTTCACATAGGCGGCAAAGTTGGTGTAACCCTGGGCGACCACCGACACCTTGTACTGCTTGTTCTTCAGCAGGCTGGTGGTGAACTTGCCGTTCTGGGAGTTGCCCAGGTACTGGCCGTTCATGTAGATTTTGGCGGTTTTGACGTTCAGCACCAGGTTCAGGTTGGCCTTGGTGGAGGGGGTCTGGCGCAGGTTCACGGTCAGGTTGATCAGGCGGTCCTGCTTGATGGTGATGGGCGCAGAGTAGGTGACGTAACCAGGAGCCACCACTTTGAGCTGGTAAGAACCGGGGGTCAGTTTGGCCAGGGTCACACCAGCATCGCCAACCAGACGGCCATCCAGGTACACCTGGGCGTTGTTGGCATTGGTGACCACTTTCAGTTCACCAGAAGCCGCTTCTGCTTTGCGGGTGCGGTACAGGGCCACATCGCTGTTCCAGTCGTTGTCGGCAATGCTGTTCAGGATACCACTGACTTCACGGGCAAAGGCGTCCTGCCCGCCACCGGAGTACACAGCGAAGGCAGCGTTCTGTTTGATGTCCAGGATGTCATTGAAATCCAGGGGATTCCGGCTGGCCACTGCAAAGACCTTGCCCACCCCGATGTCGCTGTCGGTTTCCAGGGTGTAATCGTCGTTGGCTCCGGGGAGGCTCACGGTCTGACCGCCTGCCACAAAGTTGTCCCCGGCGTAATCGTTGGGGAAAATCTGGGTGACTTCACCTGCCACATCCACACTGAAGATGTACAGGTAGGCGTCTTCATTGACCGTGGCCTTGATCTGGACTTTTTCACCAGGGACGTAGGTCGCGTATCCAGAGTTGTCTGCAGCCTTGTTGAGCGAAACATTGACCTCCAGAGAAGTCTGAATGGGATTCACAATGATGCGCTGGGGACTGATCTGGGGGGCAGCCATGGCCACAGGGGCCAGGGTTCCAAAAAGCAGCAAACCTGTCAAGATGTGTTTCATGGTATACCTTCCTTTTGATCTGCTCACCGGTGCTGATGGTGCGCTGATCGGGGGCTGAATGAAAACATCTTCCACCTTCCAGATGTGTTGACCATCATGATTCTGGGCTCTGGTCTTTACCGGGTGTTTATTTTTGTGATTAACGGAAACTTCATGAAGCGATCTTCAGGGGTTTCTCGGATCTGGTCAGCTTTTAAACAGCAAGCCCTCTGCTTGATGTGCAGGCTTTCTAGTGATTGTCAGGCCTCCATTCCATAATCATCTCCTGACATCCTGCCTTTTCATTCAATGCACTCCTCACGCAGCAAAGTCCCCACCTCCACTCTGCATTCCAGCAGCTGGCTCCACTGTGACAGACAGGGGAATCTGCTCTCCTGCCAGACAGTACACTTGAGGCATGGTCGAAGTCATCGAAAGCACCCTGCCAGGCGTGGGCCGCAAATACATCATGAAACTGCGTTCTGGAGGCAGCGTCACCGTGATCTCCAAGCCGGATGGCACCCGCGAAATGTACCACTTCAAGGGGAAAGAAGACATCCCCTGTGACACCGTGCAGTTCAACCCGGAAGAAGCGCAGCAATTTGCCACCCTGCTGGGAGCCAATTTTTCTCGCCCTGCACTGAAAGAGGAAATTGAACTGGTGCTGGGCAAACTGCAACTGGAATGGATCACCCTTGCAGAGGGGGCCAGTTGCATCGGGCACACGCTGGGAGAACTGAACCTGCGGGCCCTCACTGGAGCCAGCGTGATTGCCATCATGCGGGGTGAGGAAGCCATTCCCAACCCGCAGGTCAAAGAAACCCTGCTGCTGGAAGACACCCTGGTTTTGATTGGCAATGACCTGCAAATCAAAAAAGCCAGTGTGCTCCTGATGTGAACACGGCCAGAGCCTGATTTTTCAGATTTGAAGTGCAAATCCAGTCACTTTTGAACCATCCTAGGAGTTTATTTTGCCTTATGCAGAAGGATTGAAGCACTTTGTCGAATCGCTGGGAGCACTGGGAGAACTCGGCCTGATCGGACTGGGATTGTGGATCAGTGGCCTGATCGCCCAGTCCCTCAGGCTTCCAGCTTTGCTGGGATACATCGGACTGGGGTTTCTGTGTGGTCCTCTGGGGCCACTTCCCATCATTTATCCCTCTGAGATCACGGCGGCCCTTTCGGAAATTGGCGTGGTGCTGCTGATGTTCTTCATCGGTCTTGAATTCTCGCTCAAGCGTTTTCTGGAAGCCAGAGGCACCATCATGAAAGCCGGGCTGTGGGATTTGCTGAATTTGCCTGTGGGATTTGGAGCAGGCTTGCTGCTGGGTTTTTCTTTCTGGCAGTGCATTTTCCTGGCAGGCATCACCTACGTCAGCAGTTCCGGGGTGATCATCCGCATGCTCACCGAACGGCAACAGGTGGCCTTCCCGGAAGCTGAACGCACCCTGGGCGTGCTGATTTTCGAGGACCTGGCCATGATCCTGTACCTGGGCACCCTCAGCGTGTTCACCGGAGGCAACGTCTGGCAGAAACTGCTGGGGGTGGTCACTTTCGGGGTGATGTACCTGGTGATGCTGCGTTTCGGGCGGCCCATGCTGGAAAAAGTGATGGCCCAGCAAAGCAAAGAGCAACTGGTGCTGCTCACCCTGGGAGGGGTGGCGATGTTCGCTGCTCTGGCCCACCTGCTGTCCTTTCCAGATGCCGTCGCAGCCTTCCTGCTGGGTGCACTGGTGGGAGAACTCAGCCGCATGCACGAAATCGAAGAGGTGCTGACCCCATGGCGGGATGTGGCGGTGGGGGCTTTCTTTCTGGGTTTCGGCCTGAAAGTGGAGGCCATGGCATTGCTGGGCTCTCTGCTGGTGGCCCTCCTGCTTTTGCTGCTGACCCTGGTCAGCAAAAGCATCACGGGTTTCTTTGCCGGACGTGCCACAGGGCTGTCTCTGCGTGCCTCGGTGGGTCACGGCCTGATGCTGCTTCCCAGAGGGGAATTCAGCCTGGTGATTGCAGGTCTGGCAGTCAGCAGTCCCCTGCTGTCCCAGGTGCAGAAAAATGCCCTTTACGAACTCACCAGTGCTTATGTGCTGCTCAGCATCCTGCTGGGTGTGGTGGTCAGTGCCCGCCACATCCCCCTGACCCGCTGGTTTGCAGAGTCCAGATGGCTGAAAAGGTTTGACACCCCCTGAGTCCCATTAGGAAGTTCACTTCCTGAAGATCAGGGTGAACACCGCCCCACCCTGTGGATGGTTCTCTGCTTCCAGGGTTCCCCCATGGGCTTCCACAATGGCACGGGCAATGGGGAGACCCAGACCAGAGCCACCCTCTTCCTTGCTCTGGCGGGTCCGGGAGAAATCTCCTTTGAAAAAACGCTCAAACACCCGTTCCAGGGCTTCTTCAGGAATGCCTGTTCCGTGGTCCCGCACGCTGATCAAGGTGCCCTGATCGGTCCTGCGGGCCTGAATTTCGATGGGTCCCTGGGCATACCGTGCAGCATTTTCCAGCAGGTTGTTCAGCACCCGGGTGATCTGGGTGGAATCAAACACCGCACTGAGCACCGGAGGGATGGTTTCCAGCTTCACCTCCATGCCCATCTGGCCTGCCCGTTGCTGGAAGGAACGCACCACCTCTCCCAGAAAAACCTGCAATTTCACGGTTTCAGGTTTGAGGGTGAGGCCGCCACTTTCGGCCAGAGACAGGGTCCTCAGGTCTGTGACCAGCTGGGACAGCAGCAGCACCTGATGGTGCAGGCGTTCCAGACCAGCTTCATCGGTGGACACCACCCCGTCCTGCATGGCTTCAATTTCGGAACGCAGCACCGCCAGAGGGGTCCTCAGGTCATGGGCGATGTCTGCCACCAGATTGCGCCTCCAGGCCTCCTGGCGTTCCAGACCCGTCACCAGGTTGTTGAAAGCCTCGGTGAGGGTGCGCAATTCCGTTTCCATGGACGGCAGGCGAAGTTTCAGGCCCCGTTCTCCGCGTTCCAGACGCTTGGCCCCCTCGGTCAGGGTCACCAGTGGAGAGGTGAAAATCCGGGTCACCAGACCGGCCACCACAGAGGCCAGCATCACCGAAAACAGCCCCGAAATGAAAGCCGTCCCGGTGATGCGTTTAAACACTTCTCTGGCCTGCTGGTACTCGGGTAGATCAATGCCCTCCATCCGCCAGTGAAACGGGCCAGAACCATGGGGCAGACCCGGAAAAAGGGCACTGGACACCGAATTGAGGGTAAACCAGGTGTTCAGGAACACCGCAGCCAGCGCCACAAAAGCAAAGACCACGGTCAGGCGTTTGCGCAGACCCCATTCTCTTCTTTTAAACCGACGCCACTTTTTCTTTGTGGCCTGAACTTCGGGGTCTTCCTCCCAGATTTTGCGCAGGCGTCTCAGTTCCTCAAAA
Source organism: Deinococcus roseus (assembly GCF_014646895.1). NCBI lineage: Bacteria > Thermotogati > Deinococcota > Deinococci > Deinococcales > Deinococcaceae > Deinococcus > Deinococcus roseus. The sequence goes on along the minus strand of NZ_BMOD01000003.1, from coordinate 326,634 downwards.
GGGTGTTCGTGCCCCTCAGAATGATGGTTGTGGTGTTTGTGGTGTCCCATCTGCCCTTCTTGCCTTTCCTGGCTTTTGCCCGCTTTGGTGCATTTCATCGGTGGTCCTTCCTGTTCAGGGCTGCATCCGGTCAGTGGGCCATGAGCTTGTAACCCACACCCCTCACGGTGTCGATGTGCTCTCCGAAGGCCCCCAGTTTGCGGCGGATGTTCTTGATGTGGGCATCCACGGTGCGTTCATCTGCAAAACCCGCAGCATCTCCTGTGACGGCCAGCAGTTCCGCCCTCTGGCGCACCCGGTTGGGCTCCTTTGCCAAAAGGGCCAGCAGTTTGATCTCGCTGGTGGTCAGGTCCATGAGTTCCCCATTGCACCGCACCTCGAAAGCCCCCAGGTTCACTTCTAAAGCACCCACCCGGTAAATTTCCGGGGCGATCATCTGACCTCTTGCACGCCTGAGTACAGCTTTCACCCTTGCAACCACCTCTCTGGGGCTGTAGGGCTTGACCACATAATCGTCTGCACCCAGTCCCAGACCCACCAGCTTGTCCACCTCATCGTCGCGGGCGGTCAACATGATGATGGGGAGATCAGACTCTGCCCGCACCCTGCGTGCCACCTCAAAGCCGTCCAGAATGGGAAGCATCAAATCAAGCAAGATCAGGTCAGGCTGGGCGGCCCGCCAGAGTTCCAGCGCCTGCTGGCCGTTTCTGGCTCGCTCGGTGTGAAAGCCTTCCCGTTTCAGGTAATCTTCCAGGATCTCGGCAAGGCGGGCTTCGTCTTCTACGATCAGAATGGTCTGGGCCATGGGTTTCATGCTACACCTGATGGGGTTGGGGCAGCCTGCGGAAGGCAGAAAGCCAAAAGACAAAAGCCGAGGGCCGAGGGCAAAAAGCAGAAGGCTGATGGCTGATGGCTGATGGCTGATGGCACTGTACAGACAAGCGTCAAAAGGACAGGGGGTGTCCTGTCCTCGTGTCATTGGGTGAGCTGTGCGCTGAACAGGTTTCCAGGCTCAATTCTCCAGGGCTTTGCGGATGGCTTCGTACTCCTCGGGGGTGATGTCTCCCTGGGCCAGACGCTGGCGGGCCACTTCCAGGGCGCGGTCGTTGCCCATGAAAGGAGGACGCCACTGGGTCTGGACGGTTTCCTGTTCTTCTTTCTTGACGCCCAGACCGGCCATCAGGTCCTGGTATTCCTCGCGGTCAATTTCCCCTCTGGCATAGCGTTCACGCACAATCTGGGTGGCTCCAGAGTCCTGCTGCCAGAACTTCTGCATGTGGTGTTTTTTGTGCTTCCAGTGGTGCTTGCCACATCCGCCCCCAAAAGCGAACATCCGCAGCAGACCAAAGATGAACATCAAAAACAGCACCGTACCCACAAAATTCAGAAAGCCCAGTCCAAATCCGATTCCTGACTCCAACATGTGTAAACTTCTCCTTTCGCGCTGTCATCAGCGTTGGAATCAGGATAGGTCTGGCCGGGTGAACACTGCGGGATGGAAATGTGAATGCACTGTGAACGGGAATCAGGGAGGGATGGGGTCAAAGAGACCTGGCCTGACCAGTGAGACTCAACAGCTAGAGTTGAGCCGTCTCAGGTTCTAAAACAAAAGAAAAGTAAAGGTCTGTTCCCTCAGAAAAGTGCTCCTGGAAGTAAGTTTGAATCTCATCACCCGCCAAAGAGATGAGGTCTGCAGCTTTGTCTTTATAGCCCTGTGAAGTGGCATAGATGTGTTCCATCTGTGGGCAGAGGTGACCTTCTGGGGTGATTTTAAAAGCATCAAAGCCCAGAATCAGAACCTTCTCCAGACGACAACGTTCCAGTAGGGCAGGAACTTCTGAGTCAGCGAGAAGAAATTCCGCACCCATGACCAGCAAATCTGGATCAATCGAAAGCAGAAATTCATGTTCAGACCACATGTGGCCTCCAATCTGATGCCTATTGTAGCCAGATGATCGCTGGGAGTAGACACTCAACCTCGGCAAGGATCAACAGGTGCCAGATGGAGACTCGCCAAACCAGCAAAAACCCCCGAATTTCTCCAGGGGTCTGACACACCTGCAAGAATCAGTCTGCAGCAACAGTGCGCACGTTGGTCTGGCGGCTCTTGAGCGGAATCTGGGGCACAAAGAAGGTGAGCAGCAGGGCCAGCAGGGAGATCCACATGCCCACCCGGAACAGGTGGATGATGCTGGCAGCAAAGCCTTCTTTGAGTCCTGTGTTGAGTTTGGTGCTCAGCTCGTCAGCCTGTTTGTCCATGGTGGTCTTGAGCTGCCTGAGGATCTGGGTTTTCAGAACAGCCGGGGTGCGGTCTGCATTCTGGACCAGGGTCTTCAGCTGGGCCGGGGTCTGGGGGTTGGCCAGCACGGTGGTCTGGGCTTTTTTGTCCCCCTCCAGGGCACCTTTGATGGTGGCGTACTGCTCATCAAATGCGGCCTTGACTTTGCTGCTGACATCCAGGTTTCCGGTGAGGCCTGCCCCACCTTCACCCGTGAGGGCAGAGAAAGACTGGCCCTGCATGCCAGGAATTTCAGGCATGTGTTTTGGCATTTCGGTGGTGAGGGTGTTGGTCAGCACGGTCCCGAAGATCGCCACCCCGATGGTGCCCCCAATCTGGCGGAAGAACTGGCTGGCAGAGGTGGCAACCCCAATTTCAGTGGGCTGCACAGCGTTCTGAACGGCCAGGGTGAACACGCTCTGGGCAGGTCCGAGGCCCAGACCCAGGATCACCATTCTCCAGACCATGTCGAACTGGGTGCTGTGAACCGTGACGGTGGTCATCAGGAAGATGCCCAGCACCATGATCATGGTGCCCACAATCAACACGGGTTTGTATTTCTTCATGCGGGCAATGATGGTGCCAGAAATGATCGAGCTTCCAATCATCCCGACCATCAGGGGCAGCATGGTGGTGCCCGATTTGGTGGCAGAGATGCCCAGCACCTGCTGCATGAAGAGGGGCAGGAACATCAGGGCTCCCATGAAGGCCATGTTGATCACGATGGAGGTGAGGTTGCTCATGCTGAAAACACGGTTTTTAAACAGGGACAGGCTGAGGATGGGTTCTTTGACCCGCGCTTCGGTGATCAGGAAGAGGATCAGGGAGACCAGGGCCGTGCCAAAAAGACCCAGAATGCGGCCTGAATCCCAGGGGTAACTGCGTCCGCCCCAGGTGAGGGCCAGCAGCAAAGGAACAAAGGTGGTGACGATCAGGAGGGCACCCACATAATCGATCTGGGGTTTCTTCTCCAGGCTCATTTTCAGCAGGGGCATGTGGGTGACCAGCATGTAAAGGCTGACCAGACCGATGGGCAAATTCACGTAGAACACCCAGCGCCAGCCGTCAATCACATGGCCGAACAGGTGCATGGTGCCGTGGTCGGTCAGGAATCCACCGATCAGGGGTCCAACCACACTGGACAGCCCGAACACTGCACCGAACAGGCCCTGGGTTTTGCTGCGTTCTTCCACAGGAACGATGTCTGCAATGACTGCGAAGGCAATGGTGAAGAGGGCTGCGCCGCCCAATCCCTGAATCGCCCGGTAGATCACCAGCTGGGTCATGCCGTCTCCCAGGAGGGGCAGGGTACCGAATTCTCCGGCCAGTCCGCACAGCATCGAGCCCAGCAGGAAGATGATCACCCCGATGATCATGATGGGTTTTCTGCCATACAAATCAGAGAGTTTGCCGTAGATGGGCACCATCACGGTGCTGGTGAGCATGTAGGCGGTGGTGACCCAGGAGTAGAGTTCCAGCCCTTTGAGTTGCTCGATGATTCTGGGCATGGCTGTAGAGACGATGGTCTGGTCCAGAGCGCCCAGCAACATCACCATCATGATGGACCCCAGGATCAGGTTTCTCTCTTTGGGTGTGATCGTGATCTGTGTCATGCGTTTTCCTTTTCTTTCTGTTCTTTCTGGTAGGCGTGTTCCACCATCTTGCGCAAGAACCCGATGAGGGTGGAAAGCTCTTCGGGGGTGAGGGATCCAACAATGGGCTCCATGGTGCTTTGGATGGTCTGCTGCACCTCTTTGCGGCGTGCTTCCCCTTCCGGGTTGATGGAAAGGATGGTGCGCCTGGAATCGTGGGGGTCGATTTCCCGGCTGATGGTGCCTGCCTGCAGCAAACGTTCAATGCTGCGGCTCACCATGTCGCGGGGAATGCGCAGCATCTCCGCAATTTCACTGGGGTAACGTGCCCCCTGGTGAATTTCACGGGCAATCAGCAGGTCCTTGAGTTGCAGGTTGTGCACCTGCTCCAGCCGCTGGTTCAGTCGGTTGCCCATCAGCTGACCGAACTCCTGCTGGGTCTTGAGAAAATCAAAAATCAGGGGTGTCGACGGTTCCGTCATGTGATTGTTATAGCATATAGTTGCACCATCCAACTATATTTTAATGCAACTAAGCCATTCTGCTGAGTCCAACCTGAACTGGGCGCACTTTCAGACAGAAACAAGGAGGGAAGCCCGGCCTTTGTTTTCTCGGCGAAATATCCCGTTTGGCACACGATGGACTCGTGTTCATTTTCAAGAAGTCTGCTATACTGAGCGGGCAATCAAACCATCTTTTGTTTGAGGAGAACCCATGAGCCTTGCCCTTTTTATTGTTCCAGAAAAGCCCCTGTCCATCGATCCTTTTGTCAACGGCAAAGCCATGGCCCACGTCATGGATGAGCTGGACCGGCTTTCTGAAGCTGCACAGGTTCCTGTGCTGCTCACTTTTCTGGATGTCTCAGAAATGCTGGAGGAATTTTCAGACGAAGACCCGGAGGAGTTTGAAGAAGCACCTGAAAACCCAGATGCCGTCTGGTTTGATCCGGCACAGGGCCTGCAAACCGTGCAAAGCCTGGTGAACACCCTGCAAAACCAGCCAGAACTGGATTTCGAAGAATTCCGAAGGCAAGACGTGCTGGATGATTTGCAAGAACTTCAGAAAGTGCTGGAAGTCTGCCTGAAGGAAAATGTGCGCTTTCATCTGGCGTTGGATTGTTGAACTTCTTTCTCAGCCCAGACGGTAATTGAAGCGCCCAGACTGCTTCACCTCGTACATCAGGCTGTCTGCCCGCTTGAGCAGGTCGTCTACACTTTCGCCTGCAATGGCCCGGGTGAGGCCCACACTGACCCCAAGCTGGATGTTCTGGTCTTCAATTTCAAAGGGATCCTGCATGACCCTCAGGATGCGGTCTGCAATCTGCGAAAGCGTCTCATCAGACACGTCTCCTCCCAGAATCACCGTGAATTCATCTCCAGCCAGACGGTACACCCGGTCCTGCGTGCGCACAGCATGCTTGAGCCTGTCTGCCACCTCTCTGAGCACAGCATCTCCGGCCTGGTGACCATAATTGTCATTGACTGCCTTGAAGTGGTCCAGGTCCAGAAAGGCAACAGCAAACGGTCCAGAACGGAAACGGCTGCGCAAATAGGCATAAAAGGCATTCCTGTTCTCGGTGGCTGTCACCTGATCTTTAAAAGCAATGTCTTGCAGGTAAAGCTGGTATTCCACATGGTCGGTGATGTCTTCAAAAACCAGCAGGGTGCGGTCTTCTCTGGGCATGGAAATCCGACTCACCTGAAACCAGCCCTGCCCCACCCAGCGGGAATAAACCGCTTCTTCTCTGCTGCTGGACACCTTGTGGTCTTTTTTAAGGGCTTTCCAGTTGAACACCTCTCCCTGTTGCCACACCAGCCCGGTGATGCGTTCAGCCGCTGGATTCAAACCAATGATTTTGCCCTGATCGTCCAGCAACACATAGCCACTGGGAGAGCCTGCCATGATGGTGTGCAGGTCCTCATTGATCTGCTCGAACTCTGACCTGAGCAAACGCTGCTCCAGTTCACTGAGCACACGCGCCGAGAAGCGCTGCATGATGTCGATGTCCCGGCAACTGAACACATGGGGTTCATGGCACACCCCCAGGATGGCCCCCACACGGTAGCCATCTGGGGTGATCAGGGGCACCCCCAGAAAAGCCTGCACCTGAGGCACCTCAGGCAAATTCAGGCGGTACCGTCCAGGTTCCTGCACATCCGACACCACCACGGTCTGTCCCTGATGCACAATCTGGTCGCACAACAAAAGCAGGCTCTGGGGATCGCCCTCAGGCCAGAAAGAGCAGATGCGCATCCATTCCCGTCCAGGATTCATGAAACTGATCAGCACACCCTTGAGGTTTAAAATGAAGGCCAGATCTTCAGCCATTTTATTGAACACATCTTCATCCAGGGTGTCCAGTATGGAGAAGCTGAACAGCCGGTCAATTCTTTTTTCCTGGGTGATGGTGTATTGGGCAACGCGCACGATATCAACTCCATCAATCTTAATTTGCTTCATGTTAGGAGAAACCCTGAGGAGAAGGGTGAAAGAATGGCCATAAGGGAAATCCCGAATCTTGAGGATTGCGATAACATTCTCAAATGGGTCTCCCATAAAAACAGCCGGGGCTCAGCAGCAAATACAAAACCTCATTTTGACTTCAGAAGTTGATTGCAAATGCCTGCACATCGGATTGCAAAAAAATCCCGCCAGTGGCGGGACAGGGTCAGACATGTCAGAGGTGTCAGGTCAACGGGTGGTTTCCAGAACCAATTCTGCAGCGCCAAAGTAATACTGGGGTTTCTTGTCTTCAGAAACAGGGCTGCTGGTGTTTGCAGGTGGGGTGCTGGTTGTTGGGTTTGCAGGAGGAGAAAACACCCCAATGGCCCGTGCCACGGCAGTGGAAAGCACAGGGGTGTCCTGATCAGACATCACCCTGAACAGGCCCGTCAGGTTGCCCACATTCTCCAGCAGCAAATTCAGGGGCTGGCTGGTCACCAGGGCCAGCACGCGGCTTTTGCCTACAGGTTCCACAGCCACAAAATCAAAATTGCCGTAACGCAGACCGGGCAGGGTGATCACTTCATTGGCCCGCACCTGGTTTTTGTCGTTGTATTTGTTGGGGAACACCACCACCAGACTGCCATCCGGGTCAAATTCGATGATGTTCAGGTATCCGGCTTTGCTGCTGCGCACTTTCATGGAGATGCGCTCTCCCAGCTTGTAGGAAGGCTGGCTGGGCAGGGCTTCCACTTTGAACTGGGTCTTTTTCACCAGCTGGTCAAAAAGGTCTGCAGCACTGTTGGCCGCCTGCACGGTGGGTGGAGGGGCCACAGGAGGCGGAGCATCTGCATCTCCAAAAGCAAAGAAATCGCTGTTCAGCCATTTTGTTGGACCGGTGAGCTGGGGGGTGTGGGCTTTGGATTTGGCCCGCTGTTTGATCCAATCCACGGCGTAATTTCTGAGGGCTTCAAAGCTGATGGGTTTGGGCAGTGTGGACAGACCGTTGTACACCGCCTGGGTGAAGGCACTGCCCTCCCCTTTTCTGAGTGCACCCAGGGCCACCTGGTTTTCCGCAGCAGCGCTGAACTCAATGTACCGCTGGTTCTCCGCAGCTTTGCTGGCATCCAGGGCACCATCGTCCAGGGTGAAATCCTTGTTGCTGGCCAGCCCACAGCCGGTGCTGGACTTCTCCCAGAATTTGGAATCTGCATCCACATCCTCATCAATGTCAAAGAGGCTCTTGGTGACGGTGCCACTGAAACAACTGTCGAACATCACCAGGACTTCTCTGGCCTTCACGCCATCCAGCACATTCTGGATTTCATCGTCCAGAATCAGGTTGAGGTCATAAGGGACAATGCTCTCATCGCAGCCGTCTGCCTCGTCACCACTGCGGTCATTGACCTGGGCACCGTGACCGCTGTAGTAAAAGATCACCTTGTCATTGGGGCCGACCCCTTCGGTGAGCCAGGTGCGCATCTGGTTCAGGATGTTGGCACGGGTGGCCTGCTGGTTCATCAGGGTGTGCACCTGATCCGGCTTGAAGCCCAGTTCGCCAATCACTTCGCCGATCAGTTTGACGTCCACTTCTGGACCGCGCAGGTTGGCTTTGGGGTCTTTGTATTCTGCCAGACCGACCAGCAGTGCGCGGTTTTCGGCAAAAGCAATGCTGCTGAGCCCCATACAGGCCAGAGCGCCCAGGGTCTTCAGGTTCAGGGCTTTCAAATTCATGGGTCCCTCCCGTGGTGGACATGCTGAAGTGTTGGATTGAAGGTTGGGCAGGCGTGCTCTTATTAAAGCAGAAAACCCAGACAGAAACGCCAGCTGAAACCTGACAGCAGGAATCCCTTCCCTCAGATTTCGGGCCAACTGGAAAAAGTACGGGGGCACCTTCAGCAAAGTTCCACAGCATTCATCCATTGTGCTTCCTGAATCCGATCATGCACAATTTTTGTGGGTCAGGTGGGCTTTCTGGTCACAACATTGGGGTGAAAAAGCAAAAAGCAGAAGGCAAAGATGCTGAGGGTCGAGCGCCGAGGGCAAAAAGCAGAAAGCAGAAGGAATTGAGGGACTGCCAGAAGCCAGGGGCAAAAAGCACCCATACAAAACAAAAAGCACCCTCTGAAAGGGTGCCTGATGGGTGGGTTCTTCAGGGTTTTTGCTGGAACTGGTGTTTACTGAAAATAGTATTTCTGGGTGCTGGCTCCAGAGTAAGTCTGGGCACTGACCAGGGCTCCTGCGCTGTTGCTGGCCACGGTCAGGGCCCTGCCATTGGTTTTGGAGGTGAAGTACACCAGACCTGCGCTTTCCTGCATGGCCCAGAGCTGGCGGTCTCCCTGGGTGCAGGCTCCCCAGGACACGGTGCTGGCATTGGAGGCCGAGATGTAGGCACAGTTGATGCCGTATTTCAGCTGATAGTAATTGCCTGAAGCATTCTGATAGGTGAGGGTCCAGGCGGTCACGCTGTTGCAGGCCTGCTGTTCCACCCTTGTGCTGATGCCTTTCAGGCAAAGCTGGCTGGAACTGTTGACCAGTTTGTTGCTCAGGTTGCCCCAGTTGACCCCTCCAGTGGGAGGTGGAGTGGTACCTCCAGACAGCACCTGGGTTTCGCGGGTCCAGTATGGGGGAAGGCTGCCCCAGGTGTTGTCTCCGTTTTGCCAGTCTCCGCCAATGCTGGTCATGTAGGCGTAATCTGCGTTGCGGTTTTTGGCATCTTCCGCGATGCGTTCCATATCGGTCTGGGTGGGCACCGAGTACACCAGATGCCAGGCCAGTGCCCCTTTGGCGTGGGCTGCGCTGGTGGAGTCTGTGATGCTCTGGGCCTGTGCTGCATAAGCAGCCATGTCGGATTCAAAGAGCACGGCAATTTCCCCAGCATTCACACCACCCACCACGCAGTTGTCTGGCACGCCAGCGTTGTAGGCGATGATGGCACCGGATTTGTAGCGGTTCACGATGGTGCGAAGCTGCTGGTATTCGTTCACAAAGGCGCTGCAGTTCCAGTTGGAGGGGGCGGCTTCATCAAAGAAGATGCCTTTGAGGTTGGGCATCTGCTGGAAGTAGGCCTGCACCTGCGCTTCAATTCTGGCCCAGGTCTGGCACACGCCTGCCTGGTTGCAGGTGTGGTTGAAATAGCCGGTGGGCACGTAGGCCAGCATCTTGACCCCTCTGGCGTTCTGGGTGTCCACAATGCTCTTGAAGGTGCTGACGTTGCCGACCAGAGTTGTGGTCTGTCCCTGGAAAATGCCACTGTCCGGGTTGATCAGGGCAATGGAATTGGTGGGCAACTGGTTGTACAGGCTGGTGTCGGTGCCCCAGTAGCTGATCACTCCAATTCTGGATTCCAGACGCTGCTTCTGTACGGCAGCGGCCTGGTGGGTGGGGGCCAGCGAAGCAGAGCAGGCGGTGAGCAGGGCCAGGGATGACATCAAAAGGGATTTGCGCATGGGTTTCTGAGGTCCTTTCTTTGAAGCAGAATCACATCGTGACTGCATGATCAGCAAAACAGCCCAGCCAGCAAGCAGCCCAGAAGCAGATGGTGCAATGCAGGGAAATCAGGGGGGGAAGTTGTGGGACCCCCTCACTGTACATAAACAATAAATCAAAGTCAATCACTTGATTGATTGTTTTTGATTCTTGATTGATTTTTTCATCCAACTGATTTTCTCAATCATCACATCAGGCAAGACCATCCACCTGCAGAAGCCGAAAAATCGGCTTTGCTTTTTCAGGTTTCGATCAGAAAAACCCTCAATCCTTCTCAAATCTCGATCAATCTTTGATTGACTTTGACCAAAAATCCGCTTATGCTGGGAAAAACCCAGCCCCTGATCGAGGACCCCCATGCTCGAAATCCGCCTGAAAAAAATCCAGCAATACCTGTACTCCCACGGGACCGCCAGTGTCCAGGAACTTGCAGACCACACCGGAGCCAGCGTTGCCACCATCCGCCGGGATCTGGTCAAGATGGAAGAAGACGGCCTGATCTCCCGCACCTACGGTGGGGCCACCCTCACCAGTGAGAACGGGGTGGAAATCGCCTTTCAGGTCCGGGAACACCAGTACCTCAAAGAAAAACGGGCCATTGCAGAAGCGGCTTTTGCCCACCTGAAAAGCGGCATGACCGTGTTTCTGGATGCGGGAACCACTGTGCTGCAACTGGCCCGCATCCTCAAGATGCAACCCCTGCCCCTCTTTGTGATCACCAACGGCATCAGTGTGGCCCAGGAACTGATCGGGGTGGGCGATGTGAAAGTGATGCTGCTCGGAGGGCAAATCCGCCCCGAAAACCTCTCCAATGTTGGCCCTTACGCCGAACGCATGCTGGAACATTTCTGGTTTGACATGCTCTTTCTGGGCACCAGTGCCGTGCGCATTGAACACGGGATGTTCACACTGGACGCAGCAGAGGCCTCTCTGAACTTCAAGATGCTGGAACGCGCCGGAGAAAAAGTGCTGCTGGCAGATTCCAGCAAGTTCAGTCGGACTGCCCCTTATCGGGTGGCAGAGCTTTCTGCACTCAGTCGCATCATCACCGACCACCACCTGCCAGACGAAGTGGTCCGCAAAATCACCGACCAGGGTGTGCAACTGGAAAGGGCCAGCCTGACCGTGCAGGCGGTGGGTGAAGCCGGGTGAAGCAGTACATCACCGGCAACATCCTGACCCCTCAGGGCTTCAGAACAGGCACCTTGCACTTTGACCAGCACATTCTGGCCTTCGAGGAAAAAACCCTCTCTGGACCTCAGCCTTTTGTGTTGCCCGGATTCATTGACGTGCACGTGCATGGCGGGGGTGGCTATGATGTGATGGATGGGCTGAAAGGCATTGAGGGCACCGCCCAGTTTCATGCAAAACACGGCACCACTTCCCTGCTGGCGACCACCATGACCCGGCCCTGGGAACAGGTGCTGAAGGTGCTGCAGGACATCAAAACGGCATCTGGAACCAGATCAGCAGGATCTGCACACATTCTGGGTGCCCATCTGGAAGGGCCTTTCATTTCCAGATACCGGCTGGGTGCACAGCCCGATTTCACCCTGGAACCTGAATCACATCTGGTGCAAGCTGCGCTGAATGAAGGCAACATCCGGGTGGTCACCCTGGCACCAGAACTGAACCATGCCGAAACGGCCATCGCGCAGTTCGTGCAGGCCGGAGTGAGGGTCAGTCTGGGCCACACCGCTGGAGATGAAAAAGACGCCCTGAAAGCCGTAAGCCTGGGGGCCAGCAGTTGCACCCACACCTTCAATGCCACCGGAGGCCTGACCGGAAGGGAACCGGGCGTGCTGGGGGCCGTCCTGACCAGCGAAGGCGTGCACACCGAGGTGATTCTGGATTTCCACCATGTGCACCCCCTCAGTTTCAAACTTTTGACCCTGCTGAAACCTGAAAAAACCCTGCTGATCACCGATGCCATGCGTGCTGCAAGCCTGCCAGATGGCGTTTACGATCTGGGAGGTCAGGAGGTTCTGGTGAAAGATGGGGTGACCAGACTGCCTTCAGGCTCTCTGGCAGGCAGCGTGCTCACCATGGACCAGGCCTTCAGGAATGCTGTCCAGTGTGGTCTTACCGTGGAGGATGCTTCCAGGCTGACCTCCAGGAACCCAGCACGTTATCTGGGCCTGCAAAACAAAGGAGAACTTCAGACTGGCTGGGATGCGGATCTGGTGGTGCTCGGTCCTGATCTGGAAGTCACTGGGGTTTTTGTCGCAGGAGAGCAGGTTCTGAGACAACCCACTCCCAAATAAAAACAAAAAGGGGAAGGTCTGAACCACCTTCCCCTTTTTGTTCTTGCTTTCTCAGTGCAAAACTTCCACCAGAAACCCTCCCGGACAGCGGTAATAAAACGTCCAGGAACCGTGGAGTTTTCGTGGGGCATCTGCCTGCAGACCGTCTGCCAGCATGCGCTGGTGGATTTCATTGACTTTTTCTGCAGTGGGCTGAATGAACCCTATGTGGAAACCCTCTGGATACTGTGCCCCTTCTGATTTGAAAAGGCCCATCACCATGCCCTGGTCATCGGTGAGGAAGGACATGTGATCGGTGGGTTTGCCCATGCCTTTCATGTCAAAGTACTTTTGCAAAAAATCACGTGTGCCAGCGACATCTTCCACCAGCAGGGTGAGGTGATTGAGTTTCATGGTCTGTCCTTTCAGGGATGGGCAATGGACCCATCCAGATGAGGGAAGGAAGTTTGAGAATGGCTTTCCAGATTCATTCTAAAATTTCTCCTCCTGTTTCACCCCGACCATCTGGCCTACTTGACCCCACCCACATCACCCCCTTACACTCCAGAGAAGATGAACCGGAACTTGACCACCACCACCATGCAGGGGGACACCAGGGCGTAAAAGCTGATTTGGTGATCCCCCGGCCTGCGTTTGGTGCACAGGCCGGTTTTTTTTGTTTTTCTGGAGGTCTGACATGAGTGTGAACGCTAGAAACAACGCTGAAATCGCCCAGAACGTCCCTTCCCAGGCCATGGGTGCCCTGATCAACTCCCAGGTTTACGACCTGCTCAAGCCCCTTCCTGAAGGCGCAGAGGTGCAGTATTTTTCGCTGGATGATCCTGAAGCCGCACAGCTTTTCAGGCATTCGCTGGCCCATGTGCTGGCCCAGGCCATGCAGCACCTTCATGCAGGTCAGGACATCCAATTTGGCATTGGCCCGGTGATCGAGAATGGCTTTTATTACGACTTTGGGCTTCCTGAACCCTTGAAACCTGAAGACCTGCCTGTGCTGGAAGCCAGAATGCAGCAGATCGTCCAGCAGAACCTGCCTTTTCAGCGCTTTGAAGTGTCCAGAGGTCAGGCAAAAGAAAAACTGGCAGCGCAGCGTTTCAAACTGGAATTGCTGGATGGACTGCCAGAGGATGCTGTCATTTCTCTGTACCAGCAGGGGGATTTTCTGGATCTGTGCAGGGGGCCGCACCTGCCTTCCACGGGTCTGATCCCACCCCATTTCAAACTGACGCATGTGTCCGGGGCTTACTGGAAAGGGGATTCCAGCAGACCCATGCTGCAACGGGTATATGGGGTTGCATTTCGTTCCCAGGCAGAACTGGAGCATCACCTCTGGCAACAGGAAGAAGCAAAAAAGCGGGACCATCGCAAACTGGGCCAGCAGCTTGAACTGTTCATGGTCTCGGAGGAGGTCGGACAGGGGTTGATCCTCTGGCAGCCAAAAGGGGCCATGGTTCGCCTCCTGATCGAGGAATTCAGCCGCAAAGCCCACCTGATGAACGGCTACGACTGGGTGATTTCCCCCCACATCGGGCGGGCACAGTTGTGGGAAACGTCCGGGCACCTGGATTTTTACCGTGACAGCATGTATGCCCCCATGGACATTGATGGAGAGGCTTACTACGCCAAACCCATGAATTGCCCTTTCCACATCGAGATCTACAAAAACAAGAAGCGCTCTTACCGGGAATTGCCTCTCCGGTACGCAGAATTTGGCACGGTTTACAGATATGAACTGTCTGGAGCACTGCATGGCCTGACGCGGGTTCGGGGGTTCACGCAGGACGATGCCCACATTTTCTGCACCATCGAGCAGGCAGAGGCAGAAATTGCAAAAGCCCTGGAATTCTCACTGTTCGTGCTGCGAAGTTTCGGGCTCTCGGATTTCACGGCTTACCTGTCCACGAGGCCCATCGACGCTGTAGGAGAGGCAAAAGACTGGGAACTGGCCACGGAAAGCCTCAGAAAAGCCCTGCAGCAGGCAGGATTGCCTCATGACATCGACGAGGGCGGAGGGGCTTTTTATGGTCCCAAAATCGACCTGAAAGTCAAGGATGCCCTGGGCAGGCAATGGCAACTGAGCACGATCCAGTTTGATTTCAACCTCTCAGAGCGCTTTGATCTGGAATACATTGCAGAAGATGGGCAGGCAAAGCGGCCTTTCATGGTGCATCGGGCCTTGTTTGGCAGCATGGAACGCTTTTTTGGGGTGCTGCTGGAGCATTACGCCGGAGAATTTCCGTTGTGGCTTGCTCCGGTGCAGGCCAAAATCATTCCCATTGCAGACCGACACATTGAACATGCCCAGAAACTCGCCAATCAACTGAAAGCCAACCAGTACCGTGCAGAGGTGGACCTCCGGGGTGAACGCATGCAGGCCAAAATCCGCGATGCTGAATTGCAAAAAATCCCCCTGGTTCTGGTGGTCGGAGACCGGGAACAGCAGGAGAATCAGGTCAGTGTTCGGGAACGGGGCGTGAAGGAACAGCAGGTGCTGTCTGTTGAAGCCCTGCTGGAAAAGTTGAAAGCGGCCTCTGTGGACCGGATGCTTTTTCAGAGCGATTTTTAAGTGCTGCATTGCAACTGGCAGTGAAGAAGTTTACAGTCTACAGTTCACAGTTCACAGTTCACAGCGAGAAGAAACCCACCCATGTTCTGAACAAAATAAAGCCCTGAGGTTTCTCAGGGCTTTTGCTGATGGCTGACCGCTGAATGCTTCATTGCCCCTGGCATTCCTGCAGGATGTCCGGGCAATCGTCGTCGCTGATTTCCAGGAACATGGTGGGCCTTAAAGCATAAAAGTCCTTCCAGAAGCCGCCTTTGAAGCTTTTCTGGGTGAATTTGAGCTGGCCGCCACTGCTCTGGGCTTTGCGCACATACAGGGGTTTGCCGTTCAGGGTGATGGTCACCTCGTAGGTGCCGTACATGACGTTCTTGACGATGTAGCCATCTCCGGTGTTGTCCAGGGTGGCTTCACGGGTTTTTCCGGTGGTGCCGTCTGCCAGTTTGCCCACGGGTTTGAGGATGACTTTCATCTGGCTGGGTTCAGCATAGAAGCCCAGGGCCATGCGAACATTGACGATGCCCAGGTTGCCATAAGTGGTGTTGGCAGGTCTGAACACAAAATTGCGCACCCCACCCACATTTCCGGCCACCAGTTGCTCGTTTTCGGGGATCAGGTCCACATCCACGGTGGTGCCCTCGTATTTCAGACGCATTCTGGCGGTGATGTTCCAGGTGCCCAAGGGTTGCCGCACGTCCAGGCTGTATTCCCCTCTGGCGTTGGTGTAGCCAATCACGTTGGTATTGTAGTACAGGGTGTTGTCTGCAATGACTTCTGCATTGGGGATGGGCTGACCGTCTGCGTTGAGCACTTTTCCGGTCACGAAGCCCTTTTTGATTTGTTGTTTTGTGTTGTCTGCAGCCTGGGCCACCAGGGGCAAACCAAAAAGGGCGAGGGCAATCATCAGATTTGAAATGGGTCTGGCGTGGTTCATGGTCATCCTTTGCTGCAAGGCAGGGCATTTGATTTCCGTTCTGGATGCCCATGCCGATCTGTTGATCAATGTACCTGCAGGGGGATGGTTGGAGCATGATTGCTTTTCTGCAGCAAAAGAGAAGCCCAGTTCACTGCAATGATCACCCACCTTCAAGCTTCTGGCAGGTAAGAAGTGGGCATTTCAGAAAAGCCGTTCCAGAACACCCAGAGCCGTCCACAATCCGGGCATTTTGCAAAACGCTGAAAGCGCTCATACAGGGCATCTGTGTCCGCCATGCCATCATAAAAATCAAAATCCACATCCGAAATGAACAGGTACTCAATGGGGTTTGGAATGGGGCTGAAGCTCAGGACTTTCCCGCAATTGCACAGCATTTTTGGCATGGTGCTCCTCCTGCAAGTGAATTGAACACCAGAGGAACACTCTGGGTGGCTTCCAGCTTACCTCTCCAGAGCAATTTCAGGGTTTTCACTCACACCACTCCAAGGCAGATCACCAGATGATCACATTCGCTTACTATAGTGATTGACTTTGATTGAATTTTCCCCTAGGATGAGGGTACAGAAATTCCCTTATGTCCAGCGGTCCAGCCGCAGGATTCATTTGTCTCCCGGAGGAAGCCATGCACAGAAAAACCCTGATCGGCCTCGGTTCACTCACGTTGTCTTGTTTTCTTTCCCTCGCAGGTGCGCAGAACCTGAAACCCGAGTACATTGCCCAGGCCACCGAAAAGACCATTTCTGTGGATGGCGACATCAGCGACTGGGCTGGCCTGCCCAGGTACACCATCGAGATGTCCAACGGCTTCCCTTCTGTTCCAGTCGGATCCAAAGGCTACTTTCAGGTGGCTTACGACCAGAACAACCTGTACCTGGTCGGGGTGTTTGATCAGGCAAAAGAAACCGTGCTGGCCAAACTGGCCGAAGACGCTCCTGAGTGGTGGAACGATGACGTGCTGGAAATTTACTTCGAGCCCAACCGCACCGACAAGGTGCCCACCAGTCAGCACTTTGCCATCAGCCCTGCAGGGGTGCGCTTCAAGAACTACACTGCCACCACCGAGTACCAGACCGCCTCCAGAATTGAAGACAACCGATGGATCGTGGAAGCGGCTTTCCCACTGGGCAAAGGCGTTTTTGCTCAGGCAGGAGACGGCACTGCCTGGAACCTGAAAGTGGGCCGCGAGCACCAGAAAGCCGGAGAATACCCCCTCTGGCCCATGGGTGGCGACTTCAACGCCGAAACCAATTATGGCATTCTGGCCTTCACCAAAACCCAGCAGGATCCCCAGGTTTTGCTCTCCAAATATCAGGTTGCCCAGGAAACGGCAACCCCCATCGTCAGCCGTGTTTCTGACATCTCCTCTTTTGCCACTTACTACGGCAAAGACGCAGCAACCATCAGCAAACTGAGCAACTTTGATCTGGCGATCACCCAGCCCGGTCTGAGCAAAGAACAACTGACCGCCCTGCACGAAAACGGAACCCGCGTGGTGGCCTACCTGAGCATCGGGGAACTGGATCCTGGCAGCGCGTGGGCCAGCGAAGTCAAGGACAGCTGGGTGCTGGGCACCAATGCCAACTGGGGCTCCAGGTTCATCAACGCCAGCGAAGCCGGATGGCAGGACATCATGGTCCGTGAAGCAGGCAAGCTGATTGCACAGGGCTATGACGGGGTTTTCCTGGACACCCTGGACACTGCAGATCTCTACCCACAAGCCGCTGCTGGACTGGTTGCCACTGTGGACAAGCTGCGCAAAACCTACCCCAACGCTGTGATTGTGCAGAACCGGGGCTTCACCCTGCTCAAGCAGACCGCAGAACTGGTGGACGCCGTGATGTTTGAAGGCTTCTCCAGCGCCTGGGACTTTAACAAGAAGGAATACCACGCCGTGCAGGGAGACCCCAACTTCGTGGCCTCCTTTGCCAAACGCGGCCTGGTGGTGCTGGCCCAGGATTATGCCAACCCGGACGACACCGCCACCATCACCAACGATTACGTGCGTGCCCGGGAATTTGGCTTCATCCCCTACGTGGCCAACCTGATGCTGGACCAGCTCTACATCCCCGAATTGTGATGACCGGAGCTTCAAGACAGGCGAAACAGGAGGAAACATGCTGATCCAGCCCGCACGAAAACCCAGATCCAGACTCAGCAACCTGAGACAGCAAGAGGCCCTGCTGGCCTACCTCCTGATTCTGCCCTCCACCATCGGCATTCTGGTGTTTGCAGTGTTCCCCATTCTGGCCTCCATGGGCATTTCCATGACCAACTGGGGCGGACTGACCCAGCCCACCCTGGAGAACTTCAAAAGCCAGTTTTCAGGGTTGCAGAACTATCAGACGGCTTTAAGCGATGACCGGGTGGTGCGCTCGTTGCAGCACACCCTCACTTACGTGCTGCTCTCTGTTCCACTGGGGGTCGCGGTTTCCCTGGCCATTGCCACCCTGATCCACAACCTCAAAGCAGGCTGGCTGCAAACCTTCTTCAGAACCACCTACTACCTGCCGATGGTGACCATTGGTGTGGCTGTGGCCCTCTTGTGGCAACTGCTCCTCAACCCCCAGGGTCTGATCAACCTGATGCTGAGCTGGTTTGGCATCAAAGGCCCCAGCTGGCTCGCCTCTCCCGAGTGGGTGCTGCCCGCCATTGCGCTCTTCTCGGTGTGGCAGGGTTCTGGAACCAGCATCATCCTGTTCCTGACCTCCCTTTCCAACGTTCGCAAGGAACTGTATGAAGCTGCCCAGCTGGACGGAGCCACCGGATGGAGTGCTTTTACCAGGATCACCCTGCCCATGATCAGCCCCACCATCTTTCTGGTGCTGGTGCTGTCCCTGATCTCCAGCATCCAGGTCTTTGATGCCGTGCTGGTGATGACCAACGGCGGACCCGGAGATTCCAGCACCACCATTGCGGTTTACATCTACAAAACCGCTTTTCAGTACTTCAAGTACGGTTACTCCGCGGCCCTGGCCTGGATCCTCGCCATCTTCCTGATCGTGCTGACCCTGATTCAGTGGCGCATGCAGAGACAGTGGGTGAACTATGACCAACAGTAACCGCCAGAACCTGACCGTGACCACCTCAAAGGCCAAAAACACCGTGAAAATTCCCCTCTGGCGCGTTCTGATCATTGCCGCCCTTTCTATCGGCTCCCTGATGATCTTCCTGCCCTTCTTCTGGATGATCCTCACCGCCTTCAAGACCCCTGTGGAAGCCTACGCCTGGCCTCCTGTGTG
Organism: Deinococcus roseus; assembly: GCF_014646895.1. Classification (NCBI taxonomy): domain Bacteria; kingdom Thermotogati; phylum Deinococcota; class Deinococci; order Deinococcales; family Deinococcaceae; genus Deinococcus; species Deinococcus roseus. The sequence goes on along the minus strand of NZ_BMOD01000003.1, from coordinate 307,836 downwards.
GATTCCCAAAAGCTGGAGCCTCGCCAATTTCCAGCAGCTCTTTGACACCATCCCCTTCCTGAAGATGTTCTGGAACAGCGTCTGGACCTCCATGGCCATCGCCAGCCTGAACGTGATCACCGCCGCTCCTGCTGCTTACGCTTTCGCCAGACTGCGCTTTCCGGGCAACAACCTGCTTTTTGGTTCGCACATCCTGTCCCTCATCGTGCCCTGGCAGGTCACCCTGATCCCCACTTTCCTGATGATCAAGCAGTTCGGCTGGTACGACTCTTACGCCGCCCTGATCATTCCCAGCATCTCCAACGCCTTCACGGTGTTCCTGCTGTTCCAGTTCTTCAGAAACCTGCCCAAAAGCCTGGAAGAAAGCATTCTGGTGGATGGCGGCACCTGGTTCACCGCCCTGTGGCACATCGGCATTCCCGCTTCCAGAGGCGCAATTGCCGCCGCATGGCTCTTTGCCTTCCTGGGCAACTGGCAGAACTTCCTGTGGCCCCTGATCGTGCTGCAATCCCAGGACAAGATGGTCCTTCCGGTGGGGCTGCTGAGCCTGCAAAACCAGTTCTCGGTGAACGTCCCGGTCCTGATGGCCGGAGCCACCCTGGCCAGCCTGCCCACCATCCTCGCCTACCTGTTCGTGCAGCGTTACCTCACCGATTCTGCCATCACCAGCGGAATCAAAGGCTGAAACCCTCCACCCGGTCAAGATTTCGATTCGCTTCATGAAAGCGTACAAGGAGCATCCCATGAAAAAAGCATCTGTTCTGACCCTGTCCCTGCTGGCCCTGACTGTCGCATCCGCCCAGAAAGTGACCATCCAGTACGCCACCTGGGACGCCACCCGCCAGAAAACCGACGAGGCATTGATTGCTGCCTTCGAGAAAGCCAACCCCACCATCGATGTGGAGTACAACCTGGTGCCCTGGGGCGTGTACTGGCAGAAAGCCGCCGCCATGACCGCCGGGGGAAGCACCTTCGATGTGATGTGGATGAACCTGGACAACTTCCCCTTCTACCAGTCCCAGGGCGCTCTGGCTCCCCTGTCGGTGCCTGAGAAGTCCCTCACTTCCATCAACAAGAACATGCTGGATCCTTACCGGGTTGGTGGCAAACTTTACGGGGTGCCCCTCGGACCCCAGGCGGTCACCGTGTTCATCAACCGTGCCCTGTTCAAAGAGCGCGGCGTGGCCGTGCCCACCAAAGAGTGGACCTGGGACCAGATGCTGGACGCAGCCAAGAAACTCACCTTCGAGAAAGACGGCAAGAAAGTCTGGGGCATCAACGCCCAGGATTTGCAAGTGGACCTCGAATACGGCATGAGCTTCTATTATTCCAACGGCGGCAAAGGCCTGATCAAAAAGTCCGGCAAGACCTTCAAATCCAACCTGGACCGCACCTTCAGTGACACCGCCCAGAAGCTCAGCGACCTGATCTACAAGCACAAGGTCAGCGCAGGTCCCGCAGATGTGGGCCAGCAGGGCTACCAGCAGTTCCTGGCCGGACAGGTGGGCATCTTCGTGGAAGGTTCCTGGATGGTGCCCGTGTGGTCCCAGAACCCCGATCTGGACTGGGCTTACGCTCCTTTCCCCAGCCTACAGAAAGGCAAACCTGCCCGCCCGGTCTTCAGTGCCCACGCCCTGGTGGTGCCTGCTGGAAGCAAAAACAAGGAAGCCGCCAGCAAGCTGATCGAATGGCTGAACACCAGCACCCAGGCCCAGCGCATGATCGCCCAGAAGGGACTCTTGCCCACCCTGGCCGATCAGTACAAAACCCAGTACCTGCAGGCCCTTCCTGGCCGCAATGCTGGCGTGGTGTTTGACCAGCTCAAAAACTCCGTGATCATCAACAGCGATGTGCGCAATCTGTCGAACCTGCCAGAAGTGCTCACTGCCCTGAACACCAGCATGAACCTGGTCTGGACAGGCAACGCCAAGGTGGCAGACGCCGTCAAGAACGCCACCAAAGACATGCAGAACCTGCTGAACCAGGGCAAAGTGATCGGGAGCAACTGATGGATTACGTGCTGGGGCTGGATGGGGGTGGCAGCAAAACCGCTGCCCTCCTGCTCAGCGAGACAGGCTCCGTGCTGGGGCCTTTCTACACCTCCGGGGTCAACCCTTTTGACAACGCAAAGTGGAAGGACACCTTGAACAGCTTCCTGAATGCCCTGCCACAGGTTTCTCTGGTTTCTGCCTGCTTCGGGCTTCCCGGTTACGGCGAAATGGACACCTGCTCCAGACAGCAGGAACAGACCGTGCAGGACTGGATTTCCGATGTGCCCCATGATGTGGTCAACGACGTGCAGGTGGCCTTTGAAGGAGCGTTCTGCGATCAGGCCGGAGTTCTGATGCTGGCTGGAACAGGCTCAATGGCCTGGGGCAGCGGCGGACAGAAGCACATTCGGGTCGGAGGCTGGGGAGAACAGATCGGAGACGAGGGCAGCGCCCACTGGATCGGTCATCAGGCGCTTTCATTGCTGACCCAGACCCTGGATGGCCGCTTGCAGGACGAGGTTTTCAGGGCCAATTTGCTGGAAACCCTGAGCATTCCCTCTGCAGATCCCGGACCCGACCTGCTCTCCTGGTTTTACACCCTGACCCACCCCAGATCGCAGGTCGCTGCACTGGCCCAGCAGGTGGACCGCATGGCCCAGGCTGGAAACCCCACCGCCCAGAAGCTGCTTTCCGATGCCAGCAGCCATCTGGCCTGCCACATTCAGACCGCCTGGACCAGACTCGGCTTGCAGGACAGCGACCTGAAATGGAGTTACGCTGGATCCCTCTTCAAAAGCCAGCAGGTGCTCTCAGGCGTCAAAAATGCCCTCCCAGAAGGCACCCTGCAAGAACCCCTGCTTCGCCCCCTCTCTGGAGCCGTCTGGCACGCCGCGAAAAAAGCAGGCTGGGACCGGCCTCTGGAACGGGTGCGGGATGCGGTTTCCGCTGTGGGTTATAAGGGATAACCCCTCACCCTGACCCTCTCCCCTTTGAACCTCTCCCCTTCACCCACCTGAAGGTCCTCCTCTTCCAGCGTCTCACCTTCAGAAAGGAAGTCCCAATGAACGTCACCGAACAGAGCATTTACGAACAGTTTTCCTTCTGGAAATCCGCCCTTGCCATCGAGCTTCCCGTGCTCAATCCAGAAAAACTGACCATTGTGGTCGGATGTGGCACCTCTTTTTACCTGGCCCAGACCGCCAGTGCACTGCTGAACCGCCACGGGTTCCGTTCCCAGCCGGTTGCAGGCAGCGAGTGGACCCATCACGCCAGCAGTTACACCCCTGAAACCGTGCAAATTCTGGCCCTCTCCCGCAGCGGCGAATCCACCGAAACCATCGAGGCCGTGGAGTACAGCAAGGTGAAAGGTTACCCCGTCATCGGGATCACCTGCGAAAAGGGCAGCACCCTGGAGCGCATCAGCGACTTCCCGGTTTACGCTGCCACCCACGTCAGAGAGGGCATCGTGATGACCTCCTCTGCCAGCCTGATGCTCCTGCTGTCTTTGCGTCTGGCCGGAATCCAGGTCTCGGAGGCAGATGTGGACCGGGCCGAGGATTTCCTGCACGAAGCTTCCACCCAGCTGGACCGCCTGTTGCAGGACCGCTCCCACTTTGTTTACCTGGGAGGAGGTCAGTTTTACGGCATTGCCAACGAGGGTGCCCTCAAGCTGCAGGAAATGAGCCTCAGTTACACCCAGGCCTACCACCCGCTGGAGTACCGCCACGGCCCCATCACCCTGGTGGATGAACGCACCCTGACTGTGCTGCTGTACAACGCTGAAACGCACGCCCTGGAAACCAGATTGACCGGAGACCTGCAGAGCAAAGGGGCAAGGGTGATTGGTTTTGGAGGCCCTGGCGACCTCTCCCTCCCCTACCCCACCGAAAACCCCGAAGTGGCCCCTCTGCTGGCCCTGCCTGTGCTGCAACTCATGGGTGAACGGGTGGCGCAACTGAAAGGCCTGGACACCACCCAGCCCCGTCACCTGACCAAAGTGGTGGTGCTGTCATGACTGCGGCCCTCAGACTGAAACCCAAAAACCGCGCTGCTGCGCTGCTGGCCCACGCCCGTGAGCACCGTTACGCCATCGGGGCCTTCAATGCCGTGAACATGGAAACTGCGGAAGCCATCGTGCAGGCGGCAGAACTGGAAAAAGCCCCTGTGATCCTGCAGGTCTCCGAGAACGCCGCAAGGTACGCAGGTCTGGAACACCTGACCGCCATTTGCCAGAGCCTGAGGGAACACGCCTCCATTCCGGTGATCCTGCACTTTGACCATGCCGAAACCCTGGAAAGCGCCCTGACCGCCGTGGCCCTGGGTTTTGACATGGTGATGCTGGAAGGCGGAGACCTCGACCTGGACGGCAACGCAAAGCGCCTGAAGCTGCTGTCCAAGACCGCCCACGCTCTGGGTGTGGCCGTGGAGGGCGAGTTTGAAGTCACCCAGAAAGGCGAACGCGAAGCCACCCACCTGAGTGCCAGTGCCCTATCCGAGTTCATGAAGGTCTCCGGGGTGGATGCTGTTGCTGTAGACATCGGGACCAGCCACAAACAGACCGAGAAAACCGCAAAACTGGACATCTCCCACCTGCGGGAACTTTCCCACCAGACAGGTGCTCCCCTGGTGCTGCACGGATCAAGCGGGGCCACCCCCGAGGACCTGCGCATTGCCATTCATGAAGGCATCTCCAAAGTGAATGTTGCCACCGAACTGATGCTGGAATTCACCCGTGGCGTGCGGGAACAGCTTGCAGACCCCAAACTGTACGATGCCCGCAAATACCTGGGTTATGCCCGTGAAGTGATGACCCAGCGCGTGCGCACCCTGATTCAGACGTTTGGGAGCAGTGGGCAGGTTCTATGATCATCGCGCTCACCCCCAATCCCTGCATTGACCGGGTGCTGCACCTGGACCGCAAAATGACCCCCCACAGCCTGCACCGGGTCACGGAATCTTTTGAGTACGCCGGGGGAAAAGGGGTCAATCTGGCCCGCGTGGTGCGGGTGCTGGGCGGCGAGGTGTTGCTGGCCGGTTTTCTGGGCGGCTTCAACGGCCTGAAGTTCCGCCACTTGATGCAGCAGGAAGGTCTGGATGGGGTTTTTCTGGAATTGCAGGGAGAAACCCGCGAATGCCAGATCCTGCTGGACGGTTCCGACCAGCCCACAGAAGTCAATGAAAAAGGCTTAACCGTAGGCAAGGCAGACTGGCAGAAGCTGCTGACAAAACTGCCTGCTGGGAAACTGGCCATCTGCGGCAGCCTGCCCCCTGGAGATTCTTTAGAGCATTTCGGGGCCATCCTGAGCAGCTTGCCTTCAAAACCCGTGGTGGACACCAGCGGCAAAGCCCTGGACCTCGCCCTCTCTGCAGGGGTACTGCTGTGCAAACCCAACGGGCATGAACTGGCCGCCATTGCAGGAGCACCCATCAGCACCATGACAGAGGCTTTTGAAGCTGCCTCTGAACTCTACCAGACCTTTAATACCCCCATTCTGCTGACGCTGGGCGCACAGGGAGCCGCACTGGTGACCGAAACCGTTCAGCATGTGCAGGCCCCAAAGGTGAAAGTCAAAAACCCCATCGGGGCCGGAGACAGCCTGCTGGGAGCCTATTTGTGGGCCACCGAACAGGGTTATGCCCCTGAGCATGCCCTGCGCTGGGGTGTGGCTGCCGGAGCAGAATGTGCCCGCAAAGGTGGAACGGCTTTCGTGACCCGTGAAGGCATCACCGAGCTGTACCAGCAAACCCAGAACCTGCAACTGTCCTGAGGTTCTGATTTCGCAGCAAAGACAACACCAGACCACACGGAGGCCCGAGGTGTCCGGACCATCCGAACAGAGCAAGCAGACACTCCGTTCTGATTTTTTCACAGGAGAGAAGCATGAACAAGATCGTCATTCTGGGCGCAGGAAGCGCCGTTTTTGCACAGCAGATGGTCACCGATGTGCTGTGCATTGAAGGGCTGGACACCGGCGAATTCGCCCTGGTGGACATTGATCCGGTCAGGCTGGAACTGGCCCACCAGCTGGCAGAACTGGCCGTCCAGAAATCCGGCAAGAATTTCCGGGTGACGGCCACCACCAACCGCCTGCAGGCCCTGCCCGGAACAGATTTCGTGATCTCCTGCATTGAGGTTTCCGGTCTGGAAAACGTGCAGTATGACTACGAGATTCCCCTCAAATACGGGGTGGACCAGTGCATCGGAGACACCATCGGACCGGGAGGACTGTTTAAATTTTTGCGCACCGCCCCAAGCTGGCTGACCATCCTGAAAGACATTGAACGCCTCTGCCCGAAAGCCGTGGTGATGAATTACACCAACCCCATGAGTGCCCTGGTTTTGCTGGCCACCCGTGCCACAGACCTGCAGGTGATTGGGCTTTGTCACAGCGTGCAGGGAACCGCCCAGCAGATCTCCGAGTACATCGGGGTGCCTTACCAGAAACTGCGTTACCAGTGCGGGGGCATCAACCACCTGAGCTGGTTCACCAAACTGGAGGTGGATGGGCAGGACGTTTACCCGGAGTTGCTCAAAGTCGCCCAGAACCCGAAGATCTACGAGCAGGACCCTGTGCGGTTTGAAATGCTGCTGCATCTGGGGGCCTTCACCACCGAATCCAGCGGGCATGTCTCTGAATACACCCCTTACTTCAGAAAAAGACCCGACCTGATCCAGAAGCACACCCGTGCAGGCTACCGCGGCGAAAGCGGCTATTACGCCCACCACTGGCCCCACTGGCGCTCCTACCACGACAGGCACGCCAGAGAAACCATCGCAAAAGGGGCAGAGGCACTGGAACTGGAACGCAGCCACGAATTCGGCTCTCAGGTGGTCGAGGCCATCACGCTGAACCGCCCACAGGTCATTCACGGAAATGTGAAAAACACCGGCCTGATCGAGAACCTGCCACAAAGCGGCTGTGTGGAAGTGGCCTGCCTGCTGGACCACAACGGCATCCAACCCACCCACTTTGGCCGCCTGCCTGAGCATCTGGCTGCACTGGACCGTGCCCACATGACCTTCCATGAAATGGCCGTGCAGGCCGTGCTGGAACAGGACCGTGAAGCCGCCGTGCACGCCCTGATGCTGGACCCCCTCACTGCTGCCGTGTGCTCCCTTTCTGAAGCCCGCAGCCTTTTTGATGAACTGGCCGAGGCGCAGAAGGCGTATTTGCCACGGTTTATGGCAGGTGGGGCGAAGGCTGCACTTGCCGATTGAGCCGAGAACCTGCAGGGGCGACACATGCCACGCCCTTTGCCGAGAGCCGAGAGCCGAGGGCAAGGTATGCTGATCATCACCAACCGTCAAATTTGTCCTGTTGTACTTCCGTCTTTTCTGTAGAACCTCCCTTGCCATTCAACCTGACCGCTGACGGCTGACAGCTGATGGCTTTCCCCCTGAGGTACCCACCATGACCGAACCCATTCAGGCCCTACTTCTAGGCGCAGGCAGCCGCGGTTACGACGTGTTTGCCCGCTGGGCGCTGGAGCATCCAGAAAGCCTCAAATTCGTTGCTGTGGCAGACCCTGATCCTGGCAAACGCCAGCGCATGATGGAAGAGCACGGGATTCCTTTGAATCATGCTTTCGCAAACTGGCAGGATGCCCTGAACGCCAATTTGCCCATCCAGGCGGTGGTGAATGCCCTTCCAGACCACCTGCATGAGGAGAGCGCCACCAGAGTCATGCAGAAGGGATACCATCAGCTTCTGGAAAAGCCCATCACCAACAACCTTTCTGGAGCCGTTCGCATTGCAGAGGCTGCAGAGGCTTCTGGCAAGGTCCTGATGCTGGCTTATGTGCTCAGGTACACCCCGTTTTTCTCCACGATTCATGATGTGGTGCAGTCTGGTCAACTTGGCGAGGTGACCCACTTCGAGTGGTCCGAGAACGTCTCCTCCATTCACTATTCCCATTCTTTTGTGCGGGGCAACTGGTCCAACACCGAGAAATCCAGCCCGATGATCCTGGCGAAATGCTCCCACGACCTAGACCAGCTCTCCTGGATTCTGCCCAAACGCATCAAGCACCTGTCCAGTTTTGGTTCTTTGCTGCACTTCAGGGAAGAGAACAAACCCGAAGGTGCCCCGAAGCGCTGTCTGGATGGCTGTCCTGCTGCAGAAACCTGCGCTTTCCATGCTGCCAAAATCTACCTGACCGAGTATGTGAGCTGGCCCGTCAATGTGATCAGCACAGACATGTCGCTCGATGGCCGCATCAAAGCCCTGCAGGAAGGCCCTTATGGGGTCTGTGTGTACCAGTCTGACAACGATGTGGTGGACCACCAGGTGGTGATGTTTGAACTCGCTGGTGGAGGCTCAGGCACCCTGGCCATGCATGGACACTCTGGCGAAGAGGGCCGTTACGTGCGAATTGACGGCACAAAAGCGACGCTCAGGGCGGTGTTCACAGACCGCAAACAGGAAATCTGGCTGGAACCCCACACCTTCGAGACCTCCTACCTGACTGGAGGGCACCAGATCCCCATTCAGGCCCCCAGTGGCACTGCAGGCATGGGTCACGGCGGCGGCGACGATGGGGTCTGTCAGGCTTTCGTGCAGGCCGTCCAGAACGGGACCATCGAACCCACCAGCCAGTACCTGGAAAGCCAGTACCTGGCCTTCGCCATTGAAGAGGCCCGCAACCAGAGAAGCATGGTGAACATGGAAGAATTCCGGGAGCGGGCTGCGGTGAGGGCACTGCAGGTTTAGATTTCTTGCGCTTAGATCCCCCTGTGCTCGCTTCGCTTGCACTGTCCCCCTTAACGAAGGGGGATTGTTTCTTGTCTGGCACCCATCCCCCAACACTGACGGGGGACCGCCTTGAGGCGTCAGCGAAAGGCAGGGGGATCTTACCCCTAGTGCCCTCAAACGCCCACTCCCTCTCACAGCATTCCCGCATCTTTAATCATGGATACCGTTATACTTGATCAAAATAGTTCACAGATATGATTGACTATGATCGCCAACAGTGCTAACCTCAGGTCAGTTCCCCCACCATTGCCCTTTGCATCACCTGAGAGATTCACAAGCATCAAAGCCGCCTGATCCCAACAGGACAGGCATCTGGAGGTATTGTCACGTGAAGTCCATCCAAACATTCACCCTGCTCGTCAGCCTTGGTCTGCTCGCTGCCTGTGGATCTGCGCCACAAGTCTCTTCCAGCACCCCCCAGGCGAAAGTCCAGAAACAGGTGGCCACCAAAGCCCCCTCCCGCCTGAAAGATGCCCAGGGCAACCTGAAAGTGCTGAACTACGCCACGTTCTATGCCACCCCCACCAGCGCAGACCTGGACGAACTGCAAAAACGGGACATCTCCTTTGTGCAGCCCAATGCCGTCAGCAACGAGCAAATCCAGGCATTGCAGACCATCGGTTACGCCATTTCTTACCTGTCCATTGGCGAGATCGGGATTTACAACACCTACTACATCAATGGCCAGCCCAAATACGGCTGGGAACTGCTGGGATGGAGCAACAGCGATCCCAACAACCACACCATCACCGGAACCCCCGTGATTCCCCAGTCCTGGGTGGTGGGCCTCAACAAGAGCTTCCAGGCCCCCATGCTGGACCTCAGCAATTCTGCAGCCCGTGCTTTCCTGGTGTCTCAGGCGCAGTACCTGTGGGGCAGGCAGTTTGATGGTCTTTTCCTGGACACCGCAGACGATGCCGAATTTTTTGGAACCGGCACCCCCAGCGTTCAATTTGAAAACGAGGGTCTGATCCTGTATGCAGGCCGTCCCACCTACGCCCAGATGCGGGCCGGTTACATCGCCACCATCAAGGCGCTCAGGGAAGCCTATCCCGGCGGCATTCTGGTGCAAAACGGTGGTTTTGACCTGGTGCTGGACAGCGAAAACAGCGGAGACGGCACCGAGGGTTACATCGACGGTGTGATGCACGAGGTGGCCACCACCCGCTACCTGCCCCCATCGGGCAACCCCACCAACCCCACCCTGAACGGGGCCAACTACCTGAGCTGGACCTCTTACTACGCCATGACCCCCGAACCCCAGCGCACGGCAGACCAGAACTACCGCATCAACCGGGACCAGCATGCAGATGCCTACAAGAACAGAGGGGGCGTGGTTTTCGCGCAGGATTTTGCCACTTCAGACCGCACCGATCTGGCCTGCCTGTCCTACGAGGTTTCCCGTTCCCACGGCTGGATTCCTGCCTACTCTGATGCTTACTTCCAGAAGCTCTACACCTTCCCCAACAGCACGGCACAGATCCGGGCCTACACAGGTTGCGCCAACTACACCTACACCACCGCCAGTGACTTCTCTGTGGTCTTCCAGCCCCGTGTGGTGAGCGCAAAACCCGGAACCTCCACCAGCACCACCCTGAACGTCGGGGCCGTGAACGGCTACACCAGCCCGGTTTCCCTGCGGCTGGGCAAATTGCCTGCTGGCGTCACTGGAAGCTTCACCAGCACCCAGGTCACCCCTGGCCCCACCACCCAGGTGGGCCTGACCCTGAATGTTGCCAGCACCACGGCTTTAAAGACCTACATTGTGCCCGTGATTGCCACCAGTGCCGGAAACAGCATGCGTTATGATCTCAGGCTCAATGTGGTCAATGTCAATGGAGAAAGCGTCTGGATCGCCAATGCTGGCAACGGAACCGTGGCTGCTTACGATTCCCAGAGCACCCTGACCAGCACCAGCACGGAAAACCGCAAGGCCTCCAGCATTTCCCAGCCCTACGACATCGCAGTGGCTGCAGATGGCACGCAGTTCGTGGTGGAAAACGTGGGCAATCCTGCCGCGCCCCAACCTGCAGGGCGCGTCCTGAAATACGCGCCTTACAGCCTCAGTGAACCCCTGCAAACCCTGACTGGACTGAATTACCCCACCAGTGCCGCCCTGGACAGCGTGGGCAACCTCTGGGTGGTCAGCAGTGCCCTGGACTGGTCTGGCGCAGTGCGCGGCACCCCCAGAATCAGCCGCTTTGCCAGCAACGCCACCACCGAGACTTCAGGCTTCAACTTCCCAGCCAGCACCTACGGTTACCCTTTCCGTGCCGCTGTGGACAGCCAGAACCGCCTGTGGGTCACCACCACCTACGGCCTGGTCACCATGTTTGCCACGCCCCTGACCTCCAACGGAGCTGCCCCCGATCTGGTCTGGCAACTGACCGGACTGAACCCCAAAGGCCTGACCTTTGACGGGCAGGGCAACCTGTATGTGGTGGGCAACACTGGAAGCAGCAGCAAGGCCGTGAAACTCAGCACCACCAGCCTGACCCTCAGCCCATACACCGCCAATGCAGATTCCCGCATCCTGAGCACCTACACCAGCAACCTCTACAGCCCCTTCGATGTGGATGTGGATGTGCTCGGCAACCTGTGGGTGGTCAACTCCACCAACAGCGCAGGTACTGGAGCAGGCAGTGTGGTGAGGTTCCCCGCCGTCTCTGGCACCCCCTCCAGCACCCCCAACCTCATCCTGAACCAATCCACGCAATATACGCTGGGAATTGCAGTCTCGAACCCGCTTTAATCAGGGGCGCGGATCATCAGGGGGCCGTGTTCGGCCCCCTGATTTGCACAGGACATGGGCTTGCGCCCCGCTCAGGGCCGAGAGCCGAGGGCCGAGGGCAGAAACCAGGTTGTGGTTGACTTCAGCGATCAATCTGTAAAACGAGGGTTTTCAGACCCTCAGAACATGTTTCAGGCATGCACTTGCTTTGGCATCTTTCGCTCTCGGCCCTCGGCCCTGCGCCCTCGGCATTCTTCAAGGAGACATCATGAAAAAAATGGCCCTTCTGACCTTCAGCGTGACCATGGTGGCCTGTTCCCAGACCCTCTCCCAGACTTCCATTTCTGAGCAGGCCGTTCCCAACATCTTCGCCTCGCCTCAGGTGCCCAGAACCTGGGATTACCGCATTGCCCAGGTGCTCACCAGTTCTGTTTCTCAGGTGGTCAGTCAGGACGCCTGGAACGCCACCCCCAGCAGCGTCACCAGTTTGCACAATGCCTCCAGAGCGGTGCTGTGCTACTTCAGTGCTGGCACCTGGGAATATGACAATTTCACCCGACTGAACATCAACAAGGTGCTGACCAATGGTTCGGGCAGTGTGGCAGAAGCACAGGCTGTTGCCACGGCCATCAAAGCAGGAAAAACCAGTTACACCTATGGCGGCCAGACCCGGCAGATGATCGGAGACCAGCTGACCTTCAAGAAGCTGGCAGGCAGTCAGCTTCCGGGCTGGGATGAGTATGTGTACAAGCTGGCTGGTTTCACGGCCAGCAGCAACACTGCAGAACACATCCTGCTCAGGCGCATCATGACCGAGCACATGCAGCGGGTCAAAACCCTGGGCTGTGAGGCCATCGAACCGGACAACATCGATGCTTATGCCAATGTTTCAGGCATTTCCAGCACCGACCAGTACAACTACAACGTCTGGCTGGCCAGCACTGCGCACAATCTGGGCATGAAGATCCTGCAGAAAAACGACCTCGGACAGATTGCCGATGGTGCTGCAGATGTGCCCTCTGGCAAGGTGGGTCTGGCAAAAGTCTTCGATGGGATCATCAACGAAGAATGCTTCCAGTATCAGGAATGTGGGGAGATGAAACCCTTCAAGGACCTGAACAAGCCCATCTTTGTGCGGCAGTACCTGGTGTCCAATTGCAGCACCTACCAGAGCGCAAAGTACAGCAGCAGCGACATCCGCACCCGTTTACAGGTGGCTGCGGCCCTGCACCTTAATGTCTCCGGGTCAAAGTACGACAACGGAGGATCGCCAGATGCCAACGCCAATCCAACGACTTGCGCGTTTGGGTCCTGGTGACTTGAGTGAAAAGAAACAGAGCCAGCGTTTGCTGGCTCTGTTTCTTTTTTGCTTTTGCTGTGGAGTGGTTCAATGGCTGGTTCAGTGTCCGGGAACACCGCCAGCCCAGGACTGGGATCCAGCCAGGGCCTGGCTGCCAAAAAGGGCGGCAAGGAACAGCATGGAAATGATTTTGTTTTTCATGGGCTTCCTTTTAATGTCCGGGAACGCCACCAGCCCAGGACTGGTAACTGGCGAGGGCTTGACTGCCGAAAAGGGCGGCCAAAAAGAGCAGGGGCACGATTTTCTTTTTCATGGTGAACCTCCAGATTCCGGTCTTGCTCAGACCTGAGATCAGGTTAAAAGCCCTCTATGTTCATTTCCTGTGGGTTCTGAAGATAGAAAAATCCTGGTGTTCTGGAAAACAATTCGCTGGTGAAATTTCACACAATTCAGCCTGAAACAAGCTTTGTTCCGGAAGTCCTCTTTTGATCCCATACCAAATCAACAGGGGGTTTGTGTAAAATAAACCCTAAGTTTAAGAGTTCCGTCAGGGTTTTGCAGGTAAAGTAAGACAACAAAAAGAGATGTCCAGTGAAAGGCATCTTTTTCTCCACATTCCTCCTGACCCACCCAGACCCACGGGTGGGTTCAATTTGTGTGGGAATACAATCAGGGCAACCCTCCAGGAACAAGATCCATGACCGTGCTGGCTGCAGCTTGCATGCTGTTTTTCATTGCAGGATTTTTCCACTCCTGAACACCCCATCCCTGTGGCCTGCAGCACAATTTTTCCAGAAGTGTAACGATTTTTCTTCCTCTGGTCAGATCTTGCCTTGTGCTGTACTTTTAAAGGCAAAAAGTCACTTTTCCATATGATTTAATCCATTCGATTGCCAATCAGCAACAACTTAAGTCAATAGGTGAAACCCCTCTTTCTATGATGTGCATTTGCAAAACATATTACAGACAGGTGTGCTATAGTTAACGTGGTTCTCACCAGCATGACAGCGTCGCCGACCAGAACGGAAAGATCGGCAGCAATTGACCATCCCAAGCCAAACCACCTTTGTTTGAATGGCAGTCAGGGTCTTCAAACAAAACTTCTCCTTTGCAGTCAAGTCAGACATTCTCCATTTTCAGTGGTCTCACTCAAGCGTTCCACCTGAAATCGAGCAAAAGGAGACGGCCATTTTGTTCTTCAGACGCAACCGAAACCAGCACCGAAAAGACACAGACCACCCTGCAGATGATGCTTCCAGCACTGCAGAAGCTCTGGCACATCAACATGAGCAATACGAACAATCCGAGCTGCTGCACAGGTCCCAGCATCCCAATCTGGATTCTCTGTATTACCGCAACAATTCTTCTCCGCAAAGCCCTCAGGTTTCTCCGGCACCTCCTGCTGCTCCAGTGGCAGAAGCCACACCTCAAACGGCATCCACAGTCCTTCAAGAGGCTCCAGCGCCTGATCCTGTGACTGCTGCGCCTGAACCACCAGCACCTGAACCTGTCGGTGCACAGCCTGCAGAACCTGAGGCTGCTGAGCCTCCAGAACCAGAAGCATCAGAACCAGCAACCCCCAGTTCCACACTGACCGCAACGCCCGAAGTTCCCACCGAAGCCACACCCTCTCCCGAAGCGCAGCAGCCCATCCAGCCCTCTGTACCAGTTCAGGAAAGTGAGGTCTTTGACATGTCCACCATCAACGAAACCATAGACGCCGCCCTCAACACCATCGATGGTTCTACAGCAGCAGCACTCGTGGATTACCAGAGCGGCATGGCCCTGGGCATGAAGGGGTCAGGAATCAACCTGGAACTCGCCGCCGCAGGCAACACCGACGTGGTGCGGGCCAAGATGCGCACCATGGAATCACTGGGCATCAAAGGTGGCATCGAGGACATCCTGATCACCCTGGACAACCAGTACCACATCATTTATCTGATTCCAGGCACCCCGCTGTTCCTGTATCTGGTGCTGCAAAAAGACCGCGCCAACCTGGCGCTGGCCCGCTACAAACTCAAAGCCCTGGGCAGCGAAGTGCGCGTCTGACCTGTTGACCCTCAAGATTTCAGACCGGACCATGCTTTTGCTGGTCCGGTTTTGTCATGGTTGCTCCCAGATGATTGCAGCAGAACGCATCAGGCATTACCGGCAAATTACAGTTCATTTCTTCAAGCCACAGCTCAAACTCTTATTTTCAGGACAGATGTCCTTAAGATCTGCATGAATTGCAACATTGGATTCCACTCCAGAATGGGACAGGAGCCCCTGTGACAAATCAGCTGCATGCTTTTAAATGAAGGCATGGATGCATTGCTGCTTTCCCGCTGGCAATTTGGAATCACCACCCTGTACCACTTTCTGTTTGTGCCGCTCACCCTGGGGCTTTCTTTCATGGTTGCGATTTTTCACAGCATTTATTACCGCACAGAGAACACCGCCTATAAAGACCTCGCCAAATTTTTCGGGAAACTTTTCGTCATCAATTTTGCACTGGGTGTGGCCACAGGCATTGTGCAGGAATTTCAGTTCGGCATGAACTGGAGCGAATACTCCCGCTTTGTCGGAGACATCTTCGGGATTCCGCTGGCCATTGAAGCCCTGATGGCCTTCTTTCTGGAATCCACTTTTCTGGGCTTGTGGATTTTTGGCTGGGGCAGGCTCCCGAAATGGGTGCACCTTGCCAGCATCTGGCTGGTGGCGCTGGGGTCCACCCTGTCCGCCATCTGGGTTCTGGTGGCCAACGCCTGGATGCAGATGCCCGTGGGATATGCCCTTCAGAACGGTAAACCTGTGCTGACAGACATTTTCGCGGTGGTGATGAGCGAGCAGGTGCAGAGCCAGATTCCCCACACCCTGGTGGGTGGGTACATCACCGGAGGGCTGTTTGTGCTGGGCATCAGCGCTTACCACATGCTGAAAAAGAACCGGCCAGAGTTTTTTCAGAAGTCTTTCCAACTGGCCCTGATTTTCACCACGGTGTTTGCTGTGATGGCTGCCACCACCGGACACAAGCAGGCCCAGCACGTGGCAGAAAACCAGCCCATGAAACTGGCCGCCATGGAAGCCCTCTGGAAAACCGAGGAACCTGCCAGCTTTTCTCTGTTTGCCATCATCGACCAGCAGAAAGGGGAATCTTTCCGGGAAATCAGGCTGCCCCTCTTGCTGAGCGTGCTGGCCCACAACAACACCACCGGAGAGGTCAAGGGCATTGAGGAACTGCAAAAAGCCCTGGAAGCCAAATATGGTCCTGGAAACTACATTCCTCCTGTGGCCGTGCTGTACTGGGCTTTCCGCATCATGGTGGGTCTGGGGATGGGGTTCATCCTGCTGGGTTTCTGGGGACTGTGGTCCTGGTGGAGGGGCACCTTGCTGAACAACCGCCTGCTGCTGACCTTCAGCCTGATCATGCTGTTTGCCCCTTACATTGCCAACAGTGCTGGCTGGGTGGTCACCGAGATGGGCAGGCAACCCTGGGTGGTGTATGGCCTTTTAAAAACCGTGGATGGGGTCTCCCCCAACGTCAGCAGCGCATTTGTGTGGATCAGCATGCTGGGGTTCACCCTGATTTACGGATTGCTGGCAGTGGTGGATGTTGTGATGCTCAGAAGGTATGCCCTGGCCGTTCCAGTGGAAGATGCGGATTCCAGGGATGCAAAAGTCCCTGTCTCTGCCCAGATTGCGGAGGTGAAATGATGGACCTGCAAACCCTGTGGTTTGTTCTGATTGCAGTGCTGTTCACTGGGTATTTCTTGCTGGAGGGCTTCGATTTCGGGGTGGGGATGCTGCTGCCCATACTGGGCAAAAACGACACCGAAAAGCGGGTGATCCTGAACACCATCGGGCCGTTCTGGGATGCCAACGAAGTGTGGATCATCACAGCAGCGGGAGCCATGTTTGCAGCCTTTCCCGACTGGTACGCCACCCTGTTCAGCGGGTTTTACCTGCCGATGTTCCTGATTCTGGTGGGTCTGATTGCCCGCATTGCTGGCATTGAATTCCGGGGCAAAGTTCACAGTGCTGCTAAAAGAAACCTCTGTGACGGTCTGATTTTTGCAGGGTCTTTCCTGCCTGCTTTCATGTGGGGCCTGATCATCACCAACATCGTGCGCGGCCTGCCCATTGATGCCAGCAAGACCATGGTGGGCGGTCTGGACGTGATTTTTCACCCTTACGCTTTGCTGGGAGGGCTGGTGGCGGTGGTGGTGTTCATTCTGCACGGTGCGCTCTTTCTGTCCTTAAGAACCACCGACCCTCTGCGCCTGCGGGCACACAGGACCGCCGAGCGTTTCTGGTTCCCCGCTGGGATGTTGCTCCTGATTTTCTCCTGGCTGGGCCGCAGCCAGACCCACCTGTTTGAAGGGATGGGCCTGGTTCCGGGCACCCTGCCTTTGCTGGCCATGCTGAGTTTCCTGTTTATTCCCATTGCCCTGCGCATCAAGAACGACCAGCTGGCTTTCATCTCCGGGAGCGCCACCATCCTTTTTGCCACCGTGGTGGCCTTTGAAGGCCTCTTTCCCGAAATCATGCCCAGCACGCTGGGAAAAGACCTGAGCCTGACCATTTACAACGCCTCCAGCAGCCCATACACCCTGAAAGTGATGAGCGTGGTGGCCCTGACCTTGCTGCCTCTGGTGCTGGGATACCAGATTTACACCTACTGGGTGTTCCGCAAACGGGTCACCGCAGACGCCCTGGACGGAGGGTACTGAGCCATGCAACCCCTGCTGGCCCGGCCTGGAACCCGACAGATTGCCTTCACCTCTGCACTTTTTGCAGTGCTGATGGGAGGGCTCACGGTGGGGTTGTGGTTTCTGGCTGCAACCGTGCTCAGCAGGGCATTAACACAACTTCCTGTGCAGGGTTCTTTGCTGCTGGGACTGTCCCTGAGCTGGATTGGGCGGGGAACGCTGCAGGCCCTGAGGGACCATCTGGTTTTCGTGCAGGCCCAGCACATCAAAACCACCTGGAGGCAGGAACTGCTCCAGAACCAGCTGAACCAGAACGCCAATCTGCAGGAGCAGCAGGTGCTGGGCAAAACCCTCAGCGTGCTGGATGATGGGCTGGAACAGGTGAGCAAATTCCATGGGCGCTTTTTGCCTGTGGTTGCCAGCAGTCCTGTGATGTCCGGGCTGGTGCTGATGGTGCTGTTCACGCAGGACTGGGTTTCGGGTCTGCTGCTGATGGTGACAGGTCCTGTGCTGATCGTGTTCATGGTGTTGATCGGGTATGCCACCCAGGTGGTGCAGGAAAAGCAATTCCAGAGCCTGACCCTGCTCAGCAGTGCTTTTGTGCGCACCCTGCGCACTGCGCCGATCCTGAGGGCTTTTGAGCGGCAACAAAAGACCCTGACCGCCTTGCAGGAAACCAACCGCATCCTCAGTGTTCGCACCTTGCAGGTCTTGAAGGTGGCTTTTCTGTCCGGTTTTGTGCTGGAACTCGGGGCCACGCTGGGCACAGCAATGGTGGCGGTGGCGGTGGGCATCCGGCTTTCAGAAAACAGCATGGATTACTTCACGGCTCTTTTTGTGCTTTTGCTGACCCCTGAGTATTTTCTGGGTCTGCGCCAGCTGGGCACCGAGCATCACGCTTTCATGGAGGCAAAAGCAGTGCTGCCAGAAGTGCTCGCCCTCACTCCAGAACCCACCAAAAAGCCGACCCACACAGCCACACTGCACACCCCTCCAGAAATCCGTCTGGAAGGAGTGAGCTTGCAGAGGGGAAACCAGCAGATCCTGAAGGGACTGACCCTCGTGGTGCCTGCAGGAGGCCTCCTCAACATCTGCGGTCCCAGTGGTTCTGGCAAGAGCACGGTGCTGTCCGCCTTGCTGGGCTTGCGGGAAGTGCAGGATGGGCAAGTTTTACTGTCCGGGCATGCTGCTCAGCACATCTCAGAAGCAGAGATGAAAACAAAAGTGGCTTACGTGTCCCAGCATCCGGTGTTTCTGGCAGCCACAGTCAGGGACAACCTGCTGGCGGCAAACCCGCAGGCCAGCGAGACACAACTCAGGCAAAGCCTGCAAAAAACCCTGCTTTGGGAAGCCCTGCAAACCCGAGGGGGTCTGGACCTGCAGCTCTCCGAGGGAGCACTGAACCTCTCTGCTGGAGAACGCGCCAGATTTGCCCTTTCACGGGCTTTTTTAAAAGAGGCCACCCTGCTGGTGCTGGATGAACCCACCGCCCACCTGGACCACGCCACCGAACAGGCCCTGCTCCCGGTGCTGCACCACCTGAGGGCAGGCAAAACCACCGTGCTGGTCACCCACCGCAGGACCCTGCACTTTCCTGGTGCACAGGTGCTGTCTCTGGGCACAAAAGAGGCAGAGCATGCCTGACCCGAAGCCCTATCCAGCCTGGTTGCCTCTGGTTGCAGTGCTGTGCAATGTCCTGATGGCCCTTTTCGGGGTGGGATTGATGGTCAGCAGTGGGCACCTGTTGTCCCGTTCCGCCCTTCATCCTGAAAGTTTGCTGCTCCTGATGCCCATCATCACCACCGTGCGGTTCTTTGGTCTGGGACGGGCTGTGCTGCGTTATCTGGAACGGCTGTTCTCCCATCAGGTGACCCTTGGGCGCATTGAAAGCACCCGCAGAAAGGCCATGCAGCAGCACCTTGTGCACTTCACGTACCGCCTGCTGGGTCCAGACCGTCTGGATGCCGTGCAAACCGTTCAGCGGGACACCGAAAGCCTGCAGAACCGGTTTTTGACGGTTTCTGTGCCCCAGTTCACCACCTGGACCGTGACCTTGCTGGTGGGTCTGCTGCTGCTGAGCCTGGTGCCTGGAGCAGCCCTGGTGTGGTTTGCGGTTTCGGGTGCCGTGCTGCTGGTGATGCCTCTGGTGATTCGCCCTCTCCTGCAGCGCCTTTTGCAGCAAGTGCAGGAGGCCAGACATGCCCGCAGCCTGCAATTGCGCACCCAGTTGCAACATGCCACAGAATTGCGTTTTCTGGATTTGCCCATCTCACAGAAAACCAGTGTTCTGGAAGACAACATCCAGAAACTGGAAAGTCAACTCAGAGGGCTGCAAACCTCTGCTCTGCTGGTGCGGGAAGTGATGCAGGGCACAGCCCTGGGTTTGCTGTTGCTGCAATTGCTGCATTCAGATCTGCCTGTGGTCTGGCTCTCAGGGATCTGGCTGGGGGTGGTTGCTGCCAGCGATTTGCAGGTGGCTTTCCTGAACAGCCTCACCGAGCAGGTCAGGGTTTCCCTGATCCAGTGGCCACAGCACAGTGCATCAGATCAACCCTCTATGAACAACACGGGTCTGAACCACACAGGGGCTGTGCTGAAGGTCAAATTGTCAGAAGGCCAGACCTTCACCCTGCAACCTGGAGGTCGCATCATGCTGACAGGGCCAAGTGGGTGTGGCAAAAGCACCCTGCTGGAAAAACTGCTGGGTTTCCGTGAACTGACATCCGGCGAAGCTGTGCTGGACCATCAGGACCTGTCTGGTCTTGCTGGCAGGGAAAAACTGTTCAGCTGGTCTCCCCAGGAACCCCAGCTGCAAGATGCCACCGTTCAAGAAAACCTGGGAAGCTGGAATGCTGCTTTGCTTGAGTCCCTGCATCTCCCTGCAGACCTCAGGCCAGACACCCTGCTGGGCGAAACTGGGCGGCACCTCTCAGGAGGAGAAATGGCAAGGCTGCAGGTGCTGAGGGCATTGCTGCGTGAGGCTCCTTTTCTGCTGCTGGATGAACCCACTGCCCATCTGGACCCTGGCTCTGCCCTGCAAACCATTCAGACCATCGAACAGGCGGCAGGGAACCGGGCCATGCTGGTGATCAGCCATGACCCTGAGCTTTTTGGATCCCACTGGCAAAAGGTGGACTGGATTCCCAGACAGAGCCTCAAATGAACCCACAAACCCATTTGCAGCACAGATCTGCAAATGACCGCAGAATTTAAAGCATTTGTCAGAAAAACAAGAAGCTTTCATGTGGGGTTGGTGTTTTTGGAAGGGGAGGTTTCAGCTGAAACCTCCCCTTCCACTGAAAAATGCAGTCATGTATAGATTGTGCATGATTTTTCGGGTGGGCTTTTCATTGCACATCAAGCTTGCACATCACACGGGGCATGCAGGCAATGTGCTTATAATTAATGTGAAAAACCGGAGCTCAACTGGGATCAACTGAAGAACACTGGAGAAACAATGGCTTCACTGGATGGATTGATTGACCACAATGCAAAACTGATCTGGGCCAGCGCCCTGCTGAAAAAACACCTGCCGCACCAGGACCTTCAGGGCACACGGGTACAGGTGCCAGAAGCCTTCCAGCCAGGAGAACCGGTGATGCTGGCTTTTCATGCTGCAGAGCAGCACCGTGAATTGATGCTCACCCTCGTTCACATTCCAGGAGGATTGCTGGGATGCGCCATCACCCAGCTTCCTCCCCGCAGCAACCGTCTGCCCTGGGAGCAGCACCAGCGCATGCTGGCTTTGCAGGAAGCCGCTTACCGGGATCCCCTGACAGGGCTGCTCAACCGTCGGGCTTTTGAAGAGCATCTGGAACATCATGTGCAGAGCCCGGGGCAGTTTTCCCTGATCATGGTGGACCTGGACGGCCTCAAACACATGAACGACACCCATGGTCATGAAGCGGGAGACGCTTTTTTGCAGACTTTTGCCAGTGTGCTGCAGGAACAGCTGCGCACCAGCGACACCCCCTTCCGCATCGGAGGGGATGAGTTTGCGGTGATCATGCAGGACCTGGAGGCCTCCCAGATTCACATTGTGGAAAAACGCCTGGAAGGGGTGCGGGCCGTGGTGCGTGAACGCATGTACCCGGAGTGCGATTTCAGCGCCGGGGTGGCCTTCTTTCCCCAGGAATCCCCCCATGATCCCAAGCTGCTGCTGCACCTGGCAGATGAACGCATGTACGAGAACAAGAACGCCAAGAAACACCCGACGGTTCCCCATGCCCGTCTGGTCAATGCCGTCAACCGTCGGGCGGTTTTTCAAAGCCAGCAGGCCACCCTGGATTTGCTGGGTTCAGGGCAGCTTCCAGATGTCCATTACTGGCAATCAATGCTGGAATATGCCATCCAGATGGTGCCCAGTGCCCAGGCAGGCAGCCTGAATTTGTGGGAAGAATCCGGTTTTGTGCGGGTGGCCCAGTTGGGCTTCGATGATCAGATTCTGGGCCTCAGCTTCACACAGCAAGCCCAGCAGGTGTGGTACGGGGAAAGCGCCGAAGACTGGCGCAAGGGTTCACCACGCATTTTTCGAGGTGCAGAACTGATTTCCCAGAAGTCCAGAGAAGCCGCAGATCTGGTGGGCCACCCTGTGGACCGCTACGCGTCGGCAGGACGCATTCGGGAGATCGTCTGCAACATCACAGCACCCATCTGCCACGATGGACAGGTGTATGGGCACCTCAGCCTGGACAATTTTGCAGGCCCCAGAGCCTTCAATGAAGAAAGCCGACTGGCAGCGCTGGAAATTGTGCGCCAGTGTGCCACGGTGTGCCGCCTGCTGAACCTGCAAAGCTGCAAATGAGCCCAGAGGCAGGCAAAAAACAGAAGCAGGCAAAAAACAAAAACCCGGGCAAATGCCCGGGTGTGTCTTTAAAGTCGCTTACCAGCGGCTTTGACGCTGGGGACGGCTGGTGTTGCCGCTTTCGGGGGCAGCTTTGGTCACCACAATGTTTTTGGCTTGTGGGCCTTTGCCGCGCTGGCCTTCTTCAACTTCGAATTCGACTTCGTCGCCTTCGTTCAGTTTGCGGAAGCCCTGGCTCTTAATGGCGCTGTAATGGGCGAACACGTCGGGGTGACCGGGGTGCTCGATGAATCCAAATCCTTTTTCTGCGTTAAACCACTTGACTCGACCTACTGGCATACTTTGCTCCTCTACCTTCCAAGAAAAAGCGACGCACAATCTTAAACCTTGTGCGCCCTTCGTTGTTGCGTACTTGGAAGTGGTTACATTATCGCTGATCGGCTGCAGGCCAAATGAACCATTGCTTACAAATTTCTGGTTTCGGTCAAAATGCTTGCGTTGCCCTTCATTTCTGCGCAACAGGCTGTTTCAGTGCTTCCTGCACAGCAAAATACGCAGGCTTGGGATTGTAGAATCCGTCATAGAGCAGTGGGGCATCTCCAGGAAGCCAGGTGTGGTTGTCGGCGACCCCCCAGGTCAGGAAGGCCGTGCAGTTTCTGGCCTGCAGGCACACCGTCACCACATCCGAATACAGCTTCGCCATGGCCTCGTTGCGCTCTTTGGCGGTTCCAGGAAATCCAGCGGAACGCACATCAAATTCGGTGATGTGCACCTCCAGATTCAGGTCTGCCAGGCGCTTCATGTTCTGGGCAATGTCTGCCATGCTGGGCGGGTTGTTGAGGTTCAGGTGCATTTGCATGCCCACCCCATCCAGAGGAACATTTTTTTCTTTCAGGCTTTTCACCAGGGCATACACATCGTCCGATTTGCGGGTCAGGGCCTCGCTGGAATAGTCGTTGTAAAAGAGTTTCGCTGCAGGATCTGCCTGGTGGGCATACTGGAAGGCCCGTGCAATGAAGTCATCCCCCAGGGTTTTGCGCCACAGGGTGTCCCGCATCCCGCCAGCGTCTGAGATGGCTTCATTGACCACATCCCAGGCAAAAACCCTGCCCTTAAAATGGTCTGCCACCGTCTGGATGTGGTTTTTCATGATGGCTTCCAGCTGTTCTGCCGTCCAGGTGCCTGCGGTGATCCATCTGGGAACCTGTTCATGCCACAGCAGGGTGTGACCGCGCAGCAGCATGTTGTGTTTTTCGGCATACTGGGCCAGCAGGTCACCCAGACCAAAACTGAATTCATTCTGCTGGGGTTCGGTGGCGTCCATCTTCATGGCGTTCTCTGCCACCACCACATCAAAATCCTTTTCCAGAATGTCAGTGTAGTCCGGGTCGTCCAGCAAGAACCGCAGGTCGATGGCGGCTCCGATGTGCAACTGGTGTGGGCGGGCCAGGTCTTTGAGGCCTTCTGCGAAAGCACAGGAACCCAGGGTCAGGGCCAGCAGCATGAGGTGTTTTTTCATGAAAAATCCTTTCTGGAGGCGAGGAAAGCAAAACAACTGGCTGAGGGGTGTTGCCTCAGTATGTTTGGCCTCTGAAAAAAATGCAAGAGGGAAAAAACAACGTGGGGCTCTGAAAAAATTGGTCTGTCAAACCTCCGAGCAACACAGAATTTTTCGCAAAGAAGTTCTTTTTTGAAAAACTTTTCAGTACCCGGTCCAAAAAAGAGCCTGTTTGTGGCCTGTCAGGAAGGGAACCCGGCCTTTTTGAATCCCGTTTTCTGAACACTGCATGAGGATGCTGTCAGAAAGCCGTAACACCTCTGCCTCTATGCTGACTCAAACGGAAAGGCCGCTGCACCCGCACATCTCCCGTTTTCCCACTCAGGCTTCACCCGAGGTGTCATGTGCTCAAAATCCCTCAAGACCGCTTGCAGCATTTCAAATGGTCCGGCCTGTTCCTGATCGGTCTGCTGGGTTTGCTGTTTCCTGCCAACCACCTGAATCCTCTCTGGCTGCTGCCCCTCATGGGCGTACTGCTGGCTTTCTTGCTGACCCGCACCACTGCAAGCTGGGCCGGAGCCAAAGTGGGGGTGGTGCTGTGGATCATGGGCAAGGTGTGCTTTCAATTGCAGGTGGAGTTGCTGGGACACGGCCTGATCACCCTGGGATACCTGATGTGGGCCTGGAACCTGCTGCAACTCAAAGAGCGCACCCGCACCGGACTGGCCCTCACCTTCTTTCTGCCGCTGCTGGGAGGGGTGCTGCTGACCATCACCCAGCGGGAAGCCCAGCTTTACGGTGCCATTTACCCGCTGCTGGATTTGTTGCTGCTGGTTCTGGCCCTGCCCGCCATTCAGGCTTTCATTGAAGGCCGCACCTCTCTGGGACGCTCCATCTGGCTGAGCGGTCTGATTGCCCTGCTGGCCACCGACCTGAGCGAAATTTTCACTGTGGTTCCAGACCACTTCCTGACTTTTACGCTGCTCTATGCTGCTTTTGCCTACGGCATCCGTCTGGAAGAAGCCCGGCATCCTGACAGCCTCACCCCCATCACTGCATCGGCTTTTGTGCTGCTGGTGGTGCAACAGGAATTGCAACGCCAGCCTTTGCAGCAGGACATGAACCTGCTGTCTTTTTACCTGGGCTTCCTGGGGGTGGGCACCCTGCTGCTGGCTCTGCGCAACCACCAGAAACTCACCCAGAAGCAATTCCAGACCTTCAACACGGCCCTGCTTTCCATGCTGGACACCAGAGAAGCCCCTTACCGGGAACTGCGCATGGAAGATCTGGCGGTCAGCCTCTTCCAGAACATCCAGCACATCCTGCCTGAGCTGACCGGCCTGCAACTCGATGGCCAGGATGCTGTGTTGATGGGCAACACCAGCCCGCTCAGCCGCGAAGAAAAAGTCTACATGGAAGGCCGTCCCAGCACCCGCATCACCTTTTACTTCAGTGTCTTGCCTCCCCAGCAGCACGCCCTGAATGCCACCGTCAATGCAGCCAAATACGTGATCCAGTACGCTGCCAGACAGCACGCCATGCAGGCCCAGCTTTTTGTGGATCCCCTCACCGGGGTCAGCAACCAGCGGGCCATTACGGGCATCACCCACCGCTTTGAAGGGCTGTCCAGCCGTCAGGGGGCACCCGTCACCCTGTGCTTGCTGGACCTGGACCACTTCAAGAAAATCAACGACCAGTACGGCCATGAGGTGGGAGACAAAGCCCTGAAACTCACCGCCACGCTGGTGCGCAAACAGCTGCGCGGCGAGGATGAAATGATCCGCTGGGGCGGAGACGAATTCATGATCTTCCTGTACAACTGCACCCCAGAGCAGGCCGCTGGAACCCTCAACCGCATCCGGCAAAAACTCAAGCTGTTCAGCCAGGACCGCCTGGGCTTCAACATCAGTTTCTCGGTGGGGATGGCAGGTGGGGTGGTTTCGCTGGCCGGAGACCTCAACAAATGGATCATCAACGCAGACATGCATTTGCTGGAAGCCAAAGCCCGGGGGCGCAACCAGACCATTTCTGGAGGGTGAGCAACAAGGCCGAGAGCCGAGTGCACAGAGCCAAGAGCAAAAAGCAACATGAAACACCTTGATGGCATTTCCTCCGGCATCTCATTCTGAAAAACCCCCTTTACGAAAAAAGGCCCAGGTTATACAATAAGACCAAGTTAGGGGAAACCCGGAGACCCACCTCCATATGTGGGCTTGGCGGAGACTGATCAATGATCGGTCTTCTTTTTTGTTTTTCAGGTGTTTGCAAAGGACGGTAAATTTTGATCCAGCAGCAAACGTAATTTCAACTTCCAGCTCAAATTTCAAATGGAGCATGCTTTATGCTTCAGGGTCTCTCATTGCCAAAAAAGGCAAACCGAAAGGGGAAGAACATGGATCTCACTTATGCAACAGCCCTGATGGTGATTGGAGTGGTGGTGCTGGCCAGCGTGATTCTGGTCTCCATCATCAAGAACTTTGTGATTGTGGTGCCGCCCAACCGGGTTCTGGTGGTGTCGGGCCGCAAAACCACCCAGCACGATGGAGACACCGTCGGGTACCGGGTGATCCGGGGTGGGCGGGCTTTCCGGGTTCCGGTGCTGGAACAGATCAGCTGGATGGACCTGGGCACCATTCCGCTGGAACTGACCGTGCAGAACGCTTTTTCCAAAGGGGGCATTCCCCTGACCGTGCACGCTGTGGCCAACATCAAAATCAATGCCCAGGAACCGTTCCTTTCCAATGCCATCGAGCGCTTTCTCAACACCTCTCTGAGCCAGCTGACCCACATCACCAAAGACACTTTGGAGGGAAACTTGCGTGGCATCATCGCCACCCTGACCCCCGAGGAAATCAACGAGGACCGTTTGCGCTTTGCTGCAGCCCTGATCGAGGAGGCCGAGCACGACATGCACAAACTGGGCATGCAACTGGACACCTTAAAGATCCAGAATGTCTCAGACGATGCCGGGTACCTGAAGTCCATTGGTCGCAAACGCACTGCTGAGGTCCTGAGGGAAGCCCGCATTGCCGAGGCAGAGCGCAATGCAGAAGCCACCCAGGTGGAAGCGGGGGCACAGCAGCGCTCCCAGGTGTCTCAGGCGCAGGCGCAGCAGGCCATCATTGAAGAACAGAACAAACTGCGGGTGCGCACCGCAGAACTGAATGCCATTGCGGTGTCCAAAGAGAACGAGGCAGCAGTGGCAGGTGAACGGGCACGGGTGATTGCAGAACAGGAACTGGAACACCAGCGCATCATGACCAACCAGAAGCGCCTGGAGGCAGATGTGATCACACCGGCCCGTGCGCAACGGGAAGCCCGTCTGCTGGAAGCCCAGGCTGCTGCAGCGCCCATCATTGAGGAAGGAAGGGCCAGAGCAGAAGCCTTCCGCTTGCTGATCGAGGTCTTCGCGGAAGGTGGGGTGGCCGGAGAGCGGGCATTCATCCTCAACATGATGCCTTCTCTGGTCAAAGACGTTTCGGATGCCGTGCGTGACGTAAAAATTGACAAACTGAACGTGATTGATTCTGGAGAGGGACAGGGGTTCAATACCGTGCTGAACAACCTGCCCAGAGGCATCCTGGGCTTTTTGCAGCAGATGGAAACCACCACCGGTGTGGACCTGCTCTCTGCGCTGAAAACCACCATGCTGACCCTGCCCGAAAAACCCCTGCCCGAAAAACCTGTACAGGCGGCTGCAGACTGAAACACAAAGAAAAAGCAAATGTTTCCGTAACCGCTTTTTAACTGGCTCCCTTTACACTTCACCCTGAAGTCCAGAACGGCTTCAGGGGTGAATTCATGTCTGCCACAACCTCAAACCTGACTGTGTTGCAACGCCTGAAAAAAGGCTGGCTGAAGTCCTGGAAAAAACCAGCATCAAGCAGCAGGCATTTTGTGAGGCACTTTGAAGGGGTGCTGGGCACCTCGCTGGAAATACAGCTGCTTGCCGAAACTGCAGAACAGGCCAGTGCAGCAGAACACCTGTTGTTGGCAGAGATAGACCGCCTGGAGCTGGTTTTCAGTCGGTTTTTGCAGGGCAGTGAACTCAACCAATGGCAGCAAAGCCATCAGGAGTGGCATTCTGTTTCTGCAGATCTGCACTGGCTTTTGAAAGAAAGCCTGTTCTGGATGGAGCAAACAGACCGTGCCTTTCATCCCGGAGTGGACGCCCTCACCGGGCTCTGGAAAGCCGCTGCCCTCAATGGGCGGCCTCCAGAGCAAACAGAATTCCAGCCTGTTCTGGAAGCACTTTCTGGCCCCCTGTGGGAGGTTCGAGATCTGAAGGCCTGCAAGCTGTCCAGGCTGCAACTCAACTTCAATGGCTTTGCCAAAGGTCGCATTGTGGATCTGGCCTGCAAACGGGCTTCAGAGGTTCCCGGAGTCAGCGAACTGCTGGTCAACATCGGCGGGGATCTGCGGCACCAGGGCAGCAGACCCATCCAGGTGTCCATTGCAAATCCCTGCTCTGGCGCAGACAACCTGCCTGCCTTTGCCTGCCTGCAGATCCAGAATCAGGGTCTGGCCACCAGTGGTCACGTTCACCGGGGGTTTCAGGTGGGAGACCAGTGGCATTCGCACCTGATTCACCCTGGCACAGGTTTGCCCGTCACCCGTCTTGCAGGGGTGTCCGTTCTGGCCGATGACAGTGCCACCGCCGATGTGCTGGCCACGGCCTTCAGTGTGCTGCCCATCCAGGACAGCCTGGCCCTTGCAGATGGTTTGCCCAGGGTGGGGTGCCTGCTCATTGAAGGTCCGCAAACCGTTCACTTCAACCGCTTCTGGAAGGACCATGTCCTCTCCTCGTAACTTTCGTCCTCCGTCTCCTGTTCTCTTTCCCAGCTTTGAGGTGGTCCCATGAGTGATCAGAAATCCCGTTACCTTTCCCGCCGTTCCTTCCTGACCCGCACAGGTGCTTTTGCTGCCACCCTGATGGTGGGTCGTCTGGCTCTCGCTCAGGGTGCCAAAACCAGCAAGTTCAACAGCGACCTGGAAATGGCCATCAACTTTGAAATCCAGCAGACTTCTGGAGGCCGTTACCAGCGTCCTTATGTGGCCGTATGGATCGAGAACGCCAGCGGTTATCCGGTCAGGACCGTCAGCCTGTGGATTGAGAATTCTGGCAAGGGTTTGCGCTACGTTCGTGAACTGAGGCGCTGGTATCAGGATGAAACCACCCGCTCAGGCAAAGATGGCGGGGATTTGATTTCTACTGTGTCCAGTTCCACCCGCAATGCAGGCAAATACACCGTGGTCTGGGACGGCAAGAACGACAGGAAAGCCCTGGTGGATCAGGGGGAGTATTACATCTGTGTGGAGGAATCCAGGGAACACGGCCCTTACCAGCTGGTGCGCAAGAAGGTCACGGTGGGCGATGCAGCCCTCAAAGAAACGCTCGGCAGCGATGGTGAGCTGAAGGATGTGTCCATTGAGCTCCGCAAGAGAAAATAATCCCACCAGAAAGGGTGCAGCCGCCCAGAAAGTCCGCCCTTTGAAGGTGCGGATGTATGGCTGGTTTCGCTGGCTGCACATCTACATCTCGATGTTTTCTTTGCTGATCATCCTGTTTTTCTCGGTCACGGGGATCACCCTGAACCATCCCGACTGGGTGTTTGGCAGCGTGGAAACCCGCTCTGAAGTGAAAGGCACCCTGCCTGCAGGCTGGAATGCCGACCAGAAAGTGAACTGGTTGAAGGTGGTGGAGTACCTGAGGGCCACCAATGGGGTCAAGGGCAGTGTGGCAGATGGGGATTACCAGAGCGATGACCAGCAGGCTTCGGTGAGTTTTCATGCGCCGGGTTACGCTGCTGATGCTTTCATCGAGATGGACACTGGCAAGTACACCCTGAACATTGATGCCCAGGGCGCAGTGGCGGTGCTCAATGACCTGCACAAGGGCAGGGACACCAGTCCAGCCTGGAAATGGGTGATTGATGTTTCAGCAGGCTTTCTGGTGCTGGTCTCCCTCTCCGGGCTCGGGTTGCTGATTTTCCTGAAGAAGCTGCGTCCTGCAGGATTGATGACAGCTGTGGCAGGAGGCGCTCTGGTGCTCATCCTGATGAAACTGGCTTCCTGAAAACCTGCCAGCCTGAAAAAGCACAACCAACAAGCACATGAAAAAACCCCGAAATCGGGGTTTTTTTGGGGTTTACTTTTTGGTCTGTGAGCGTTCCTGGCGCAACTGGTGGACCGAAGGACGTCTTTGGAGTTCCGGAGGGTTGGTGATCCGGTAAAGCAGGTAGATGCTGATGATGACGATCAGCATGATCACACTGAGGATGAGCCAGTCCATGCTTTAACTTAACAGGTGCAGGGTTGTTTTCAGGTTGTCTTCAGTTCAGTTTTTGTAATGAAACCCAAACTCCCAAAATATTCCCTGAATTGCAATGATTATGCAACGATTTATGACACTTATCCAGCAGCCTTCATCTGGCCTTTGTAGTGGATCCCCGGACCACCAGCTCCACCGGGAGCAGCATCCGTTGACCAGGCAGAACGTCTCCATCGGTCATGGCAATGATCAGGTTGATGGCGGTTTCACCCAGTTGATACAGCGGCTGGCGAATGGTGGTGAGTTGTGGGTGCACCCAGCCTGCCATGGGGATGTCGTCAAAGCCCACCACCGACAAATCATCTGGAATGCGAAGCCCCCTGCGGCCTGCAGATTCCATCACCCCGAAGGCCATGGCATCACTGAGGGCAAAAATGGCGGTGGGTGGGTCATGCAAATTGAAAAGGTGCTCAGCGGCTTTGAAGCCACTGGGCTGGCTGTAATCCCCCTGCACAATCAGTTCAGAATCTACGGGAATGCCGTTTTCTTTCAGCACCTCCTGATAACCATCCAGCCTTTCCAGGTGTGCCCGCGAATAGGTGCCTCCAATGAAAGCAATGCGGCGGTGCCCCAGGTCCAGCAGATGCTGGGTGGCCAGCCTTCCTCCGGTGTGGTTGTCCACATCAATGGAAGGCAGGGGGGTTTCGATCAGGCCGTGGTCCAGGGTGATCACTGGAATGTGGGTTTCCTGCAAGAGGGACAGGTAGCTCTGCTCTGCTCTGGGCAGCAACACCAGAATCCCATCTGCAAGTCCAGATGCCAGAGACTGGATGCGTCGGAATTCCCGTTCTTCATCGTCGCTGGTGGTGCAAACCAGCAAATCCCAGTGGTGCTGGTCTGCAGCGTCTCCTGCTCCACGCAGGATTTCACCAATGTAAAGGGTGTAATTGGAGTTCAGTTTGGGCACCACCAGTCCAATGGTGCGGGTGCGCCCGGACGCCAGGTTGCGGGCCGAACGGTTGGCAATGTATCCGGTTTCCTGAATGACTTCCATGATGCGCTGGCGGGTTTCTTCAGCAACCCCCTTCTTGCCATTGATCACATTGGAAACGGTCATTTTGGATACGCCTGCGATGCGTGCAATTTCACTGAGCGTCATGGCTGGTCTGGTCATGTGGGGTCCCCTGTGGATGGATGTTTCAGAATAAGAAAAGGCGGCTTCCTTAATTGTAAGCGAAGTGTAACTTTAACGGTATAGCATCATTTGCCACTTTACACAACCAAGGTGAGTAAAAGGTGTAATTCCATCATGCTGGTCAGGTCTGGGCTGCAAATCCTGTCCATCCGAAATGCTACGGGCAAAATGTGCTGTTGTGCTCAGGTCATTCTGTAACATGTTACATTGAAAGAACACACCCCTTCACAAAAACTCTGGCAAGAAAAACCCGAGACTTGCAGGGTCTCGGGTCTGGCATCACACTTTTGAAGTCAAACGGGGATCAGTTGATCTTTTCCAGACGGAAGTCATCGAAGTAGAGGTCGTAGCTGCCTGCGCCAGTGGCACCCAGAATCTGCAAAATGGCTTTGTTGTTGGTCTGGGGTCCAGTGAACTCGTAAGAGTAGGTCTTGGCATCGCTGGTGATGTCCACTTGCTGGTTGAGGTAGCGGGCGTAAGGCGCACCATCGTCCCCAACCACCACTTCCACTTTGCGGGCATCAGAAGAGTGGGCTTTGAAAGTCAGTCTGTATTTCTGGTCTTTCACGATGGGCACATTCTTCTGGTTGAGCTGGATGAACCAGTATTGACCAGAGTTCACGGTGTTCACAGCCAGCTTGATTTCTCCGCCTTCAACAGAGACATTGACGGGGTTGTTGTCCTGCTGGTAGAAGGACCAGTAATCGGTATTGTTGATGCCAGGAATGCCGTCCACAGCGGGAGATTCTTCAGAGAAGTTGCCGTTGTAGATGTAGTTGCCATCGGCGGTGGGGGGACGCATGCTGACATCCACATCTCCCACTTCTTTGACCGACACATTGTCAATCCAGACCTGGTTGGCTCCAGCGTTGCCCAGGTTGAATTCCAGACGGGCTTCTGCATCGGTGGTGCCCATCATGTCAAATTCCAGGGTTTTGTGTTCTTTGGTGGTGCCGATGCCCACGTTCTGCTCACCAGAGTAAGCAGCATAGCCACGGCTCTCTCCGCCACCCACTTTGACCATGATGTTACGGGCCACAGAAGACCACACATCAAACTCCACTTTGTACTTCTTGAGGTTCTTGATGGTGATGCCGTCCTGGCGCAACTGCACAGCATAGTTCACGCCACCAGGATTGGTGATGTCCACTTTCAGGGCGTTCCCCTGGGCCTTGTCATTGGAGAAGGTGTATTCAGAACCCAGTTTGAAGGAGGTCCAGAAGTAGGAGTTGTCTGCGCCAGCCAGGGAAGTGGTGGTGTCGGTGATGTGAGAATCGTTGGCGGCCCAGTCAAAAGAGGGGTTGTAAACCAGGTTGCCGTCTGCCAGAGGGGGACGCTGGGGTTTGGGGGTCCAGGGGTAAACCATGTCAGGACGGGGGCCGGGATCGCGGTTCTCGTCTTCAAGTCCCCAGACCTTGACGTAATCCACCAGCATTTCTGCTTTGGTGAGGGCAGGATCGGTGGGGTTTCCGTCAAAGTTGCCTCCAACTGCCAGGTTCAGCAGCAGGTAGAAAGGCTTGTCAAAAGGCGCTGGCCATGCGGTCAGGTCAGCGTCTCCTTTGGGTGGGGTGGCTTTGGAGCTCCACCACTGGGTCTTGGTGGCGGTGACCACGCCATCGACCAGCCATTTGATCTCGTTGGAGCGCCACTCCAGGGTGTAGGTGTGCCACTCGTTGATGCCTGCAGCGGGGAAGGTGTACTCTTTGCCCGAGAAGACGTTGTTGGGCCACATGCCGCCGTAGTGCAGGGTGTGGGCCACCCGGTCAGGTTTGCTGCCCCAGGCTTCCATGATGTCGATTTCACCGTTGGCTGCCCAGGTGCCGTAAGGGTTGTCAGGCTGGTCTTCGGGCAGCATCCAGATGGCGGGCCACAGGCCCTGTCCGGTGGGCAGTTTGGCACGGATTTCAAATTTTCCGTAGGTGCGGCTGAACTTGCCAGCGGTGCGAATGCGCCCGGAGGTCCAGGTGAAATCCTGCAGGGTGCCGTTGGCATCGCCCTTGTAGTTTTCCTTGATGGCGGTCAGGACCAGATGGCCGTCTTTGACAGACACGTTCTGGGCACGGTCGGTGTAGTATTCCAGTTCGTTGTTGCCCCAGCCCGGGGTGTAACCAGCACCAGAGCCGAATCCGTTGCCAATTTGGTAACCCCATTTGCTGGCATCCAGGGCTGCACCATCAAAGTTGTCTTCCCACAGGGCAGTGGAAACCGTCACAGACACGGGAGCAGAGGCCACCACATGGTTTGCCGTGTCATACACTTTGGCAGTGAAGGTGGTGTCTGCAGTGATGTTGCTGTCCACAGAGTAGGGAGCCGTGGTGTCGGTGGCAAAGGGAGCTGCTCCACCATTGTAGAATTCCACTTTCTTGATGCCCTTGTCATCGTTGGCGGTGGCTGTCAGGGTGACTTTTCCTCCGCCTTTGGGCAGTGCAGTGGGTGTGGCTGTCAGGGTGATGGTGGGGTTGTTGTCGGGTTTGACGGTGGTGGTGCAGGCCATCAGCGACAGGGTGATTCCAAGTCCAAGAATGGTGCGGTACTGATTTTTCACTTCATCCTCCCATGAAGCAGGAACAAAGACACGCTGGTCCTCTTCCTGATTACAGCTTTGCTTTACCGGTAAATTTTTTGTCCAGGGCTCACCCACATTTGGAGAGCATCGCCAAGGGCTGTTGCCTTTAGCGGTAAAGTTATTTTGGCTATGGGCACATGGTAAACAGATTTGATAGCGTTTTCAATCCCCCTGCCTTTTGTTTCAAAACGTTACAATTCTTCTTGCCACTGCAAGCGTTTCCTCAAAACAAAAAATCCCGTCATGCGGCCGGATTTAGCCATTTACCGGTAAATGAAAGTGGTTTCAGATGATTGGCGTTTTCACCATATGTAACGGCACACAAGACCTGTGACAGATGGATGGACCTCAAAAGAATCAAAACAATCAATCACTAAGAAATTTGCTCAAGGCTTGAAGAGATCGGTGTTACACCTCTCTGCATTCAAAAACCATCCTGCATTTGGCGTAGAGCCAGCCAGTCCCTCCAGATGTCAGAATCTGCCCATGACCTTCACGTTGCACCCAGCCACAACGTTCACCCTGGAACAACTCAATGACATCTTTGTGGGTTCCTTTCAGGGCTACTTTGTGCCCATTCCCAGTGACCTGAAAACCTTCACCTACCGCCTGAGGTCCGAACACATCGACCTCTCGGAAAGCCTGGTGGCCCTGGTGGACGGCAAACCCGCAGGAATTTCTCTGACGGCCCGCAGGGTGGGACGCACCCGACTGGCCGGACTGGGGGTTTATCCAGAACACCGCAAACATGGTCTCGGGCAAAAACTCACCGAGGCCTTCTTGCAACCCGCCCTGGAACGGCAGGACGAGGTGCTGCTGGAATGCTTCCAGGTCAATGTTGGGGCTTTGCAGCTTTACCACAAGCTGGGTTTTGAAATCCAGCGCAGCCTGCTGGGATACACCGGCAGCGTGTCCCCAACAGCCCACGCTGATCTGAAAGCCCTTTCTCTGCAGGAAGCTGTGGCCTTTGTCAGGGAGCAGACAGAGCCCGATCTCCCCTGGCAAATCTCCCCTGACACGCTGATCAGCCTGCCCCCCACTGCTCAGGCTTACCGTTTGCAGGACAGTGTCGCCATCGTTTCACAGGCAGGAGAGCAGCTGTACCTCAGGTCTCTGGTGACCCACAAAGAAAGCAGACACCAGCGGCAGGCCACCCGACTCTTGCAAGCCATCAGCAGCAAAACAGGAATCCAGCAGTGGCAGGCCATACCTGTGTTTCCTGAAACCTTGATTCGCCCACTGGCCGAAAAGCTGGGATGGCAACCTTCAAACCTGCAGCAATTTGAAATGGTGCTGCAGAATCCTCAGACGCAAAACTGACCTCAAACCTGCTGGGAAGAACTGGAAGATGCTGCAGGGGTTTGCACGGGTCCTTCTGGGTTGGTGCGCCTGCGGCTCTTCAGAATTTTCCAGAGGGCCAGGGACCAGGCCACCCCACCCGCCCAGCCAGACAGCACATCGGTGGGATAATGCACCCCCAGGTAAATGCGGCTGAGTCCCACCGACAGCGCAAACAGCACCCCGAAAATCAGCATGTGCCAGCGGTAACGGGTGTGCCACAGCAAGGCGGTCAATGCAGCAGCCAGCGCTGCTGAATACATGGAGTGCCCGCTGGGGAAACTGGCTGCAGGTTCATTGACCAGCCAGTCCCACAGGTGGGGCCTGTCCCGGTTGAAAAGCAGTTTGAGGATCACATTGAGCAGTCCTGCTCCCAGGGTGGAAAGCAGAAAATAAATCCCATAAGCCTGACGGTGTTGCAACGCAAAAATGCAAATCAGAACACTGATGGGTCCGATCACCTTCACGCTGCCCACAATGCCCAGGGTGATGGCCACAGCATCCAGCACAGGGGAAGAAAACCCATGCACCCAGCGCATGAAAGGTTCATCAAATTTGAATGGGGTTTTGTCCAGCAGATCCTCGGCGATGAGCCCCACCCCCAGCAGGGGAAGCAAGATGCCCAGCAACCAGAAGATCAGGATTTTCCAGTGAAGTTTGAGTGCCTGTAACGTCCAGTTGATCATGTTAGCAGTGTGAAAGCAGAATCCAGCAAAAACTGTGACAAGTTCTGCTTCTTGCGCATTGCTGAACCCTGGCTAAACGCTGTCTCAAGCCCAGCGGTCAATCATAAGGCAATTCTGGGACCCGCAAACCAGCCAGGGTCAGCAAATCTGCCACCTGGTCCAGCAACATGTGAATGGCAGAGTAAGGACCCAGTGGAAAAACCTCCATCTCGGTGCCAATGCCTGCTTTCAACACCGCCCGGAAGGTGTGGGGCGGAAAGCGCGAGGCCAGACGCTGCCCTGCTGTCAGAGGACCTTCTGAGTAAACCACCTCATCCAGCACGTCCAGCCACTGGAACACCACACCTCTGGAATCAAAAAATTGCAATCTGGATTGGTAATCCTGCTCCACCAGTTGCCGCCAGTTTCTGGGATTGAAGGTTTCCAGCATGCTCTTCCTCGCTCTTGCTGCAAAAGAAAGGGAGTTTGCACTCCCTTTCATGGATTGTGTTCTGAACATCAACCTGTGGCCACCCGTGCAGAACGGGCATTCAGGTTCAGGTTGTGTGCGACCTGTCCCTGGGTGTACCCTCCGGGCAGTCCTGCCAGTTGGATGGTTTGCTGGGTGTGACCATCCAGGCAGCAAAACCACTGCACCACACTTGCAGGCCCCAGCATGCGGAACAGCACCTCCCGGTAAAAAGCGTTGACCAGCACATGCGGCTCGGTGCGCAGGGTGCGGTGGTTTCTGGCATGAAAGACCACCCTGACCTGATTGCAGTCTGGATCTGCAAACACCTGCACCTTGCAGGCTTCTGGCCTCTGGCCTTTGCGCTGGTTGATGAACCTGGGCGCGGAGTAAACACTGGGCAGATTTGTACTGTGCATGCGGTCCTACACCTCCTTGTGGGTGCACCTGTGACAACGAAATGACCTGTGCAGGGGTGGGGGCTGAATGGGCAAGATGCGAACGCAACACCCTGATCAATGCCATGAAGGTTCAGAGGGAGATGCCCTCTGGAAAAACCTCTGGATTGACAGGATGGGTGCGTCACACAGCTACAGTTAGGTAAATTAATGATACTGGATTCAAATGAAAAATGTACCCTTTAACAGTGTGTAACATTCTTTTGAACTGAAGGCAGGCTTTGTTTTTTTAGACAGCTTTTGCTGCACTCAGAACAAAATGTTCGGGCAGGCTGGACAAGTTGTGGATTTGTGAAGCAATGCAGCTGGCACTTCAGGATTTCAGCCGGGTGTGGGGCAATTTCCACAGCACCACCACGGCCAGAACCCCCAGCACAAATGTCGCCAGAGAAATGCTATGCACTGCCCCGGCCAGCATTTCTCGCAAACCCGAGAGCACCTTGCTGGCCAGCTCTGGACCTCCCAGCTGCAGGAGCTCCTGGTGCAGACGGGACATCAGGGCCGGGTTGCTGAGGGCATTGGGATTCTGGATGCTGGCCACCACCTGTGGTGGCAGGTCCTGTACGTCTCTGGGCAGGTGATCCAGCAGGTGCAAAGACAGGTCCTGATTCAGGAACACCCCCAGGATGGTCACAAAAATGGTTCCTCCCAGTTGCCGGAAAAACTGGTTCAGGCTGGTGGCCATGCCCAGGTCTTCTCTGGACACAGCATTTTGCACCGCCAGGGTGAGCAGGGACATCACCGGACCAATGCCCATCCCCAGCAGCACCATGTAAAACAGCACATGCCAGACCGGGGTGTTCTGGTTGATGGTGGCGGTGCAGGCCAGTGCAACAGCACTGAGCCATGCCCCTCCCAGCACATACGGTTTGTAACTGCCTGTTCTGGACACCAGAATCCCAGAGAGGGCACTGGTCCCAACCTGACCGACCATCAGGGGGGTGAGCAGCAGGCCAGAGAGGGTGGCTCCTGTGGCCTTCACCCCTTGCATGTAAAGGGGCAAATACATGATGCAGGCCTGCATGGTGGCAATGGTCAGAAAACCCGCCAGGTTGGAAAGCAACACCGTGCGGTTTTGAAACAGCTTCAGATTGATGACCGGACTGGGGAATTTTCTTTCCCACAAGACAAACCAGATCAGTGAAATCCCAAAAATCCCAAAGCAAACCAGGGCCTCGGGCGAAGTCCAGGAGGTTTTGAGTCCCACAAAGGTGAGCCCCAGCAGCAAACTGAGGGTGGTGGTGCCCAGCAAAACATTTCCCAGGTGATCAATGGTGGCTCTTAGGGGCACATACGCCCCCTGCAAGTGCTTCTGGATGAACAGGAAAGCCAGCAACGCAAAAGGCAAATTGACCAGAAACACGTACCTCCAGCCCAGATGATCGGTGATCAGGCCACCAATCAGGGGACCCACCACACTGGAAAACCCAAACACCGAAGTGGTGAAACCCTGGTATTTCCCCCGTTCCAGTGGATCAAAAATGTCTGCAATGGTGGCAAAGGACATCGAGATGAGAAGACCTCCTCCCACACCCTGCACGGCCCTGAGGGCAATGAGGGTGAGCATGTCTGGCGAGAGGGAAAGCAGGGTGCTTCCAAAAGCGAAAATGACAATGCCCAGCAACACCAGCTTCTTGCGGCCATAAATGTCGCTGATGCGGCCACTGATGGCAATCACCAGCGTGCTGCTCAGAAAATACCCTGTAAAAGCCCAGGAATACAGCTGGATGCCTCCCAGTTCAGAAACCACCCTGGGGAGGGCTGTTCCCACCACCGTCAGGTTCAGGGAAGCCAGAAACAACACCAGCAACACCCCGGCAAAAGCCCAACGTTTCTGCAGAGGGGTGAGCATCGTAGGGGCAGAAATGGAAGAAATCAGATGGGTCATGGTGCCTTTCATGGATGTGACATGGAAAAAGGACATCGAAAAAGGCGAAGAACCCAGGTTCTCCGCCTTTCAGATGTGCCATGGGTTCAAGGGGGTCAGCTTGCAGCAACTTCGCCAGAGAGGTTCAGTTCGGGCTGGTGGAGTTCGCGTTCCAGGCTTTCGGCCAGTTCCCACAGGTGGGGATCGCTGCGTTTTCTGGGGCGGGGCAAATCCACGGTCACTTCGCGGGCGATTTCTCCGTCCCTGAGCACGATCACCCGGTCTGCCAGTTGCAGGGCTTCCTCGATGTCGTGGGTGACCAGCACGGCAGTGAACTTGTGGGTGTTCCAGAGGTCTTCCAGCAGTTTCTGCATTTCGCCTCTGGTCAGGGCGTCCAGTGCCCCGAAAGGCTCGTCCAGCAAAAGCAGGTGGGGCTTGTGGGTGAGGGCACGTGCCAGGGAAACCCGCTGTCTCTGTCCTCCGGAAAGCTGGCTGGGCCAGTCTCCGGTTCTTTCTGAGAGTCCCACACTTTCCAGGATGTGATAAGCGTAAGGGTGGGTGTTTTTGGGCAGTCCCAGGGTGACGTTGTTGATCACATTCAGCCAGGGGAGCAGGCGGTCTTCCTGAAACACCACGCGGGTTCTGGGGGCCTGACCGTTTGCGGTATCCAGGGTCAGTTTGCCGCTGCTGATCTCTTCGAGTCCGGCGATCACCCTCAGGAGGGTGGTCTTCCCTCCTCCACTGGCTCCGATCAGGGCCACCAGTTCGCCTTCTTTGACGGTCAGGTTGATGTTCCTGAGGACTTCACGTGCACCGAAGCGCTTGCCGATGTGTTCCAGATGCAGGGTCACTTGAGGTTCGGATGCCATGGCAGCAGCCTCCTTTCCAGAATGCGCACCGTGCTGTCGGCCCATTTGCCCAGTGCGGCGTAGATCAGGATCACCAGCACCACAATGTCGGTGCGCATGAATTCACGGGCGTCCATGGCGAGGTGTCC
Organism: Deinococcus roseus; assembly: GCF_014646895.1. Classification (NCBI taxonomy): domain Bacteria; kingdom Thermotogati; phylum Deinococcota; class Deinococci; order Deinococcales; family Deinococcaceae; genus Deinococcus; species Deinococcus roseus. The sequence continues at coordinate 268,240 of NZ_BMOD01000003.1, read as the reverse complement.
GATGCCAGCGTTGGCAGCAATGGACTCGCTGACCACCAGAGACAGCCAGGCAATCCCCAGGGAGTAACGCAAACCCACCAGAATTCCAGGGAGGGCACCGGGCAGAATCACACGCCAGAAGGTCTGCTGTCCGGTCAGACCGTAAACTCTGGCCATTTCCAGCAGCTTGGGATCAATGCCCCGGATGCCGTGCACGGTGTTGAGGTAGATGGGGAAGAAAGTGCCCAGGGCGATCAGGAAGATCTTCCCGGTCTCTCCGATGCCAAACCACATGATCACCAGTGGGACCAGGGCCAGGTGGGGAATGTTGCGCACCATCTGCAGGGTGCTGTCCAGCAACACCGACAGGAAGCGGTTGATGCCCACCAGCAGACCGAGGGTGAACCCGGTGGCGAAGCCCAGGAACACACCCAGCAAAGCACGCTGGATGGAGATGGCGAAGTGTTCCCACAACTTGCCGTTGCGGATCAGTTCTTCGAGGGCTCCAAAGACTGCAGTCGGTGCAGGGAGGATCTGGGCACTGAGCCAGCCCGCATTGGAGCTGATCTGCCACACCACCAGCAGGGTGATGGGAAGCATCCAGCGCCACAATTCGGTGGCATTGAACTTGAAGCTGCGCTTCTGGCGGGTGTTGCTCTGGGGAATGCTGCGGGTGATGGTCATTTTTTAACCGCCTTTAATCCAGATTTGGTGAAGGGCACTTTGCCAATGAAATCCGTGATGAATTTGGTTTTGTTGGGAATCACGCCCAGTTCAAAGAAGGCATCTGATTCTTTCTGCAGGTAAGCCAACTGTTTTTCCGGGAAAGGCTGGATGCGGTAGGGCAAGGCACGCTTGACCACCACTTTCAGCACATCTCTGGGGATGCCCAGTTCTTCGTTCCAGAGGTCCACCAGTTTGTCGGGGTTGTTGTTGGCCCAGTCGGCGGTGCGCTTCAGTTCTGCCAGCAGGTAGCTCAGCGCTTTTTTCTTGCCTGCGTCTTTCAGCACCCGGTCCACAGTGATCCAGTAGCCCACCCCATCGGTCAGTTTGTAGTTGTCTCGAATGACCCGCACGTTGTTGCCTGCTTCAGCAATGGCGTAGAAGGGGTCCCAGATGGTCCAGGCATCTACGGCACCACTTTCCAGAGCGCCACGGGCTTCTGCCGGGGGCAGGTTCACCACTTCAATGTCATTGAGGTCCAACCCTGCTTCCTTGAGGGCCAATTGCGTGAAATAGTGGGCGCTTGATCCGCGCTGCAAGGCCACTTTCTTGCCCTTCAGGTCCTTGGTGCTTTTGATGGGAGAAGCTTTGCTCACCAGAATGGCACTGGTGTGGGGACTGGGGTTTTTGGTGATGCCCACGTATTTGAGGGGGGTGCCTGCAGCCAGCGCAAAGATGCTGGGGGTGTCTCCCGTGGATCCGAAGTCCACAGCTCCGGCACGTTGGGCTTCCAGCAGTTGCGGTCCAGCGGGAAACAGGTACCATTCAAATTTGATGCCATATTTGACGGACTCATCCAGCCAGCCCAGGGATTTCAGGGCGGTGAAGATGCCCCCTTTCTGGTAGCCAATGCGGAACACAATGTCTTCAGCCTGGGCCACAGAGCCAAGGGAGAGGACAGCAATTGCAGTGAGGAATGCTTTCTTCATTTCAAATCCTTTCAGGACAGTTTTTCTGTTGGTGTTTCTGTTGGTGTCTTTCTTGAGAACGTCTCTTAAATGAGGGCCTGCACTTGACGAGGGTGCAGGCCTGAAGTAGGGAACTTGGTACAGGCAACACCTCCCCACGTGAACCCGTTTCTTGACTGGGTCCCCGTGTTTTGATCCGACGATTTCCAACGTGGAAGGAGAACGATGATGTGTGAGGGAAGGGGTGAAGAAAAAGGTCCGACTCAGGTCAGAAGGACACAGCCAGCCGTTTTTCTGCGGATTTGACCTGCAGAACGCCGGTCTGGGATTTGCCAATGGCGGGGAACAGCAGTTCTGCTGTGCGGTAGGCTTCTTCCAGGTGAGGGTAACCCGACAGGATAAAGGTGTCCACGCCGATGTCCTGGTATTCACGGATCAGGGCTGCGACGTTCTCGGGGTTGCCCACGAAAGCGGTTCCTGCTCCTGCACGCACCAGTCCGATGCCAGCCCACAGGTTTTTGTAGATTTTCAGGTTGTCTTTGTTGCCACCATGCAGGGCCAGCATTCTCTGCTGGCCTGTAGAGCCCGTAGAAGACAGGTGTTGCTGGGCTTTCTTGACGGTTTCGTCATCAAGGCGGTCAATCAGGCGGTCTGCTTCCTGCCAGGCTTCCTCTTCGGTTTCCCGCACGATGATGTGAGCACGGACACCGAAACGGACTTTTCTGCCCAGCAGCGCGGCCTGCTCGGCCACCCGTTCGATCTTC
>NZ_BMOD01000003.1:265434-265856 GCF_014646895.1 Deinococcus roseus | reverse complement strand
CACCCCAGGTCAGGTACACATCCGTGTACTCCGCAGCCACCCCAATCGCTGGTTCACTGCTTCCCCCGAAGTACACCGGAGGAAGCGGTTGCTGCACAGGCTGGAACTGCAGTTGACCCTCCGTGATCTGCAGGTGCTCTCCCTGGTAGGTCACTTTCTCCCCCTGCAAGAGGGCTCGGAAGATGTGCACCCACTCTCTGGTCAGGGCGTAGCGCTGGTCTTTGTCCAGGTACTGCTCGGGGAGGCCTTCTGCCAGCAGGGCTTTGTCTCCCGATCCGCTGACCAGATTCAAGGAAACGCGACCGTTAGAGATGCGGTCTAACGCTGCGGTCATGCGGGCGGCGAGGGCCGGGGAGATGAGTCCGGGCCGGACGGCGACCAGGAATTTGAGGTTGTGGGTGAGGGGAGCGAGGGCGGAGGCC